>JBDTEI010000364.1:0-13186 GCA_039922675.1 Microcoleus sp. | reverse complement strand
GTCGGAATCGCCGGGTGTGACGGCACAGGTTTAATAGCTACGGGGATTACTACTCTAGTACGATCGTCCTTCGAGCGAGACGTAGCTTATCTCAGAGAGCTCGTCCGAGAGCGGAGAGTGCAAATTTTGGTTGCAGGCTTGCCCTACTCCCTGAACGGAGAAGTGGGCGCTCAAGCCCGACAAGTCCAAAAATACGCCAGTCGCATCGCCTCCGCCTTAGAACTCCCCCTAGAATACGCCGACGAGCGCCTGACTTCTGTGGGCGCGGAGGAACTGATCCAAGCTCAAGGGATGTCGCCGTCGCGTAATAAGGGTTTGATCGATCGCAAAGCAGCGGCCTTGATTTTGCAGCAGTGGCTAGACGAGCGGAGGCAAAAGATCGGCGCAATTCCCAATCCTGATAGGTTGTAACAGAGGCATGATATCCTAGTTGTGCAAGTTTGCTACGCACACCTGTAAGCGTTGACAGATGGGAGAAAATTCCCCAGAACCTCGGTACTGAAGCAGCACATAATTGTGATTTGTCCTCAGTGTCGCTCTGGACTCGGCTGAGATTTAAACGCTGCACTCCTCGCCTGTGGAAAATGCCGCGAGTCTCGCGGTTTAAGTTTGTGGACTGGCGATCGCCCGATCGGCCCGAATATCGCCACGAAAATCCCCAATTGTCAAGCAAAAATTACTGAATTATTGACGGAAAAGTAAGATACACGCGATGTCCTCATCCCCATACCGCAAAGAGAATGGTAATTCCCACGAAACGTCCGTCACCCTGACGGATGAAGTTGGGCGCTCGCTAACTTGCAACATAGAATATTCGATGAACCTAGAAGGTCAAGAATATGCTTTGCTGCTGCCGATCGACTCTCCCGTAGAAATTTTTACTTGGCACGGAGACGAAACCGACGAAGCAGCAATTCCTGTAGAAGACGAGACGGAAATTGACAAAATTTTTGATACTGCTAAAGTTGTCCTGCAAGAGCAGAACTTGACGCTCCGGCGCACGGCAGTCACGCTGACTGTGGTTGGCGAATTGCCGGAATTTCCCGATGAGGATTTGGAGCCTAATGCCGATCCCGATGAGGAGTCGGAGTTCGAGGAACTGATGTGGTTGACCAGCTTCTATCACGAAGAACAGGAATATGCCATTTATACGCCTCTCGATCCGTTCTTTATCTTGGCGAGAATGAATGATGACGGCAAGCCTGAATTGCTCTCGGAAGAAGAGTTCCAAAGGCTAGAACCGATGTTGCCCATGCTGGAAGACCAGTTCTTTGACGACCTTGATTAGATATTAATTGCAGGCAGAAGGCATGAGGCAAAAAGCAGAATTTTTGACTATTTGATCAAAAAGTTAACTGCTCGGTCGATCGAACTTTTGCTCTTATTGCGCCTTCTGCCATATCAGCTCTGGTTGTGAAATTTGACCGCATGAATGGGGTACTTTAAAGGGCTGGTATCCGTAAATTTTTGGTCATCAATCGCAGGTCATGAGTCATTAGTCGCTACTTAATCGCTGCTTATCGAGGACAACGGACTATGAGTAAAGAACAACTGACAAAAGGCAGCGCGCGCGAGAGCCGAAAAGGTACTCCGCAAGTCTCTAAATGGTTGTTTTATCTGGCGTTGCTGCCTGCAATTTGGGGAGTTTGCGCTTGGCAGGGCTGGGCTTGGTGGAGTTGGGCTTCGGCCCCGCCTAAAACAGCCACTCAGTCAACTTCCCCGGGAGGGGATGCTGCTGTTTCTATCCAAATCCCCTCCGGTACTTCCAGTCAAAAAATTGGGCAGGATTTGGAAGCGGCGGGCTTAATTCGATCGGCAGGAGCATGGAATATGTGGGCCCGCTGGCTGACTATGCAAAACCGCGACGGAGGTTTTAAAGCCGGAACTTACCAACTGTCGCCGACTCAGCCTCTGAGTGCGGTGGCTGATAAAATTTGGAAGGGTGAAGTCGCACAGCAGAGTTTCACGATTCCAGAAGGGTGGTCGCTGCAACAAATGAGCACTTATTTTGAAGGGAAAGGTTTTTTCCCTGCTAAGGATTTTATGTCTGCGGCGAGTCAAGTTCCCTACGCTGAGTACCCTTGGCTGCCGAGCGGTCTGCCTCATTTAGAAGGATTTTTGTACCCGGATACTTATCAGCTAGACGGCGATGCAGTGAGCCCGGAAGCTGTTATCAAACAAATGCTCACCCGTTTCGAGCGGATAGCTTTGCCGGTCTATCAAAAAAATCAGAACAATACTAAGCTTTCTTTGAAAGAGTGGGTGACGCTGGCGAGTATTGTGGAAAAAGAAGCTGTGGTTGCTTCCGAGCGCCAGCGCATTGCTGGGGTGTTTATCAGCCGTTTGAATAAGGGCATGAAGTTGGGTTCCGATCCAACGGTTGAATACGCCCTCGGCATCAGACAAACCAAGGAGAAACCTCTGACTTTTAAGCAGGTGGAAACGCCTTCTCCCTACAATACTTATATGAATGTAGGGCTGCCCCCAACTCCGATCGCAGCTCCGGGAATCGCAAGTCTGGAAGCGACTCTGGAACCGGAAAAGACTGATTACCTGTATTTTATGGCTCGATACGATGGTACTCACATTTTCAGTCGCACTCAGGCGGAACATGATGCTGCTGTCTCTCAAATTGACCAGAAAGTGCGATCGGGTCAATAGATTGGCAATGACTGATACAAAAGTCAAAAGTTATAAAGCAAAAGCCATAATTATTGACTTTTGACTTTTGACTTTTTCAATGTTTAACTTCCCGCTTCTTATTTCTGAATCTAAAATCTAAAATCTAAAATCTAAAATCATTATGACTTGGGGAAAACTACTACAGCCAGACTTGGTTCTAGGCAATTCGGTCGTAAATTTAACGGCAGATATTCTTGAGAAATATCATATTAAAGGATTAGTTTTGGATGTGGACGAAACTCTCGTTCCCATTACAGCAATGAATGCTTCTGAGGAACTCAGCCTGTGGGTGGAAGAAATTAAACCTGTGGTATCTCTGTGGTTGGCGAGCAATAATTTAAGCGAGACTCGGATCGGTAGAATTGCTGAGTCTTTGAATCTACCTTACATCACTGGTGCGGCTAAGCCGTCGCGCCGCAAGTTGCGCAAAGCTGTGACGGCGATGAATTTGCCGGTGGAACAGGTGGCGATGGTGGGCGATCGACTTTTTACTGATGTTTTGGCCGGCAATCGTTTGGGTATGTTTACTATTTTAGTCGAGCCAATGGTTGATGCTGGCTATGCGATGCGCAAATATCCGGTGCGTTCTTTTGAAGTTTGGGTGTCTCAAACTTTGGGGGCATCTCTTGATAGCAGAAAGTAGTCAGTTGACAGTTGACAGTTGACAGTTGACAGTTGACAGTTGACATTAGTGTGAGCGTCTTCGCTCGTGAGCTATGCAACAATTGCGATCGCGGACAGCATTACAAATGCAAAACTGAGATGCTCTCTATGAAGACTTGCATTCCTCATCATAAATCAATTTGATGGCGTGCGATCGCAGATAATATAATTAATCACCGATGACTAATGACTGATGACTGATGACTCAAACTATTGTTGTTAAAATAGGAACTTCGACGCTGACTCGATCGACTACCGGGAACTTAGCTCTCTCAACTATTGCTGCATTAGTCGAAATTTTAGCCGATTTGCGGCAGCAAGGACATCGAGTAGTGTTGGTTTCTTCTGGTGCGGTGGGGGTTGGCTGCGCGCGCTTGGGCTTGACGGAACGCCCGCGAAATATCGCTCTGAAGCAGGCTGTGGCCGCCGTGGGCCAAGGGAGGCTGATGCGCGTGTACGATGACTTGTTTACTACTCTACAACAGCCGATCGCCCAAGTATTGCTCACCAGGGGCGATTTAGTGCAGCGCAACGGGTATGTTAACGCCTACAATACGTTTCAACAACTGCTCAGATTGGGTGTAATTCCGATCGTCAACGAGAACGATACTGTAGCGGTAGACGAGCTCAAATTTGGCGATAACGACACGCTTTCGGCGCTGGTAGCGAGTTTGGTAGAAGCAGATTGGTTGTTTGTACTCACGGATGTCGATCGACTGTATTCAGCAGATCCGCGCAGCAATCCCGACGCGCAGCCGATCGTCCTAGTAGAAAGTATGGCACAACTCACAGAATTGGATGTGCAAACAGGAGATTCCCGCAGCGGTTGGGGAACCGGCGGAATGGTAACAAAAATTGAAGCGGCGAGAATCGCCACAGCCTCGGGAGTGCGCACAGTCATCACGAACGGCTGCTTTCCTGGTAATATTGAGAAAATACTGAACGGAGAGGCGATCGGCACTCAATTCGAGCCACAACCGCGCCCTGTAAACGCTAGAAAACACTGGATAGCCAACGTACTAATTCCAGCAGGAAAACTGTATTTAGATGCAGGTGCTGTTAAGGCAATTTCCCACGGCGGCAAATCGCTGTTAGCTGCGGGTATTTCTGGAGTAGAAGGAGAATTTCAGGCTGATGATTCGGTGCAGTTGTGCGACGCTGAAGGCAAGCAAATTGCGAGAGGGCTTGTGAATTATAGCAGTTTAGAATTGAGACAAATCCAGGGCTGCAAGTCAGATAAAATTGCCGAGATTTTAGGCTATGCAGGCGTAGAAACCGCAGTACACCGAGACAATTTAGTGATTGTTTAATCATTAAGCCGTTGTACATTATAATGCTTAAAATTCTGTTTATTCAAACTCTGGCGGGGCATTGCTCCTAGCCCGCCCAAAAAGTTAAATATAAATGCAGAATAGCTTAACAAACGTCTAAACAGTCAAGAGTGCGATCGAACGCAGAAATCGAGGATACTTGCAGCACAGTCTTGCAAGAATTTGTGGTACTGTGTCCGAACAGCTCGTGCATCGCTTCTGTAAATAGTTCAAATACATTTTCTGCTAATTCTAAAGCTGCTTGACGTTCGGAATCAGTAAGTTCTATCTCTCCTAAAACTTGCCACATCTCCGGTGTATTTAAAATGTGATGATTTTCCAAACCTATATAACCTCCTCCCAAATTAACATATTCTTTTTTAGTGATTTTATCTAATTCCATAATCACTGCTAGCGCCGCTTCACAAAAAACTGTAGCGGTTCCTTCCAAAACTTCCGCTAACACCAGTTTCTGAATGGGAGAGGCTTTCCAAGCGTAGCGTTCGAGCACTGAACAAAGCGATCGAGTTTTTTGAGTTTCTTCACCCCAAAGCAGCCTGAAGTCGCCGTAACTCATTAATTTGTTGAAGCCCAATGTTTCTAGATGTTGCAGATATCCCTGCCAGTAGTAATTTTCTTTGTAAGTATATTTGTTAATCAGTTCCTGAATCTTGTTATTGCTAGAAGATTCTCGGAGGACGTATTTGTTTAAGTCGCTCAATCCGACAGCCAAAGGATCGAGTATAGGTGCAAAAATTAGTCGTTGATTCGGGTGAATGTGTTTGTTAGCAAGAAATTCAAATAACGGCAATTTTGCAAACTCATCTTTTTTTTGTGCAATGAATGCCATAATCTCTTTCATAGCTTTTTTTTCGGAGTGGGTGATCTCAAGATAATCTTTATTCCTTCGTTAATTATCTATGTTTGTGAGCCTAAGTAATTGTGTTTATTATCATACATATTTGTATTTAATATCATAGGCTGGAGGTGTTTTTCGTCACGAAAAAATGTGACTTGCATCATATTGGGTAAATTATAATATCAGAACTGACGCAAAAATTTGTTTGACGCGCGATAAGTAGCGCAATGCGGTTCATTCAACGCTAATGTTATTGCGAGGAAGGCCGCAATCGCGGAGACTAAGATTGCTTCCTTCCTCGCAATGACAATTCTGTCTAAAATAATAATTTCTAATTCCCAGAATTGCCTTTCGGTGCATTGTGAGCTACTCTGTTTTTTGGATCGGTTAAGAAAATAATAGGAGTTAATCTTGGAACGGACATTTTTAGCGATTAAGCCCGACGGCGTACAGCGCGGACTCGTCGGCGAAATTATCGGTCGTTTTGAAGCCAAAGGCTTTACCCTAGTTGGGATGAAGCTAATCACGGCGAGTCGCGAACTAGCCGAACAGCATTACGCCGTGCACAAAGAAAGACCGTTTTTCGCGGGACTGGTAGACTTCATCACTTCCGGGCCGATGGTGGCGATGGTGTGGGAAGGTGACGGTGTTGTGGCCTCGGCGAGAAAAATGATTGGCGCGACAAATCCTCTGAATTCTGAACCGGGAACAATTCGCGGCGATTTGGCTGTGAATGTTGGCCGCAATATTATTCACGGTTCAGATGCTGTGGAAACTGCGAATCAGGAGATTAGTCTCTGGTTCAAAGCTGAAGAATTGAGTGCTTGGACTCCTTGTTTAACTCCTTGGATTGTGGAGTAGTTTAGATGTTCTCCCGATGCTTAATCGGGAGATATTCTGAGTTATAATAAGAAACAATTGCAATTTATATAAAAATTATCCTAATTTAAAATTTTGTAGGGGCGGATTCACCAACAATCTCTTGGACGCACGCTAATCTCAGAAACCGGGTTTCTGACTAAATTTCTCGTACTTAACCCAAATTTTCATAGAAACCCGGTTTCTCGCCACGCAGCGACAGAATTCAACGCACACTAATCCCAGAAACCGGGTTTCTTCCTATATCTCTCGTACTTAACCCAAATTATTGGCAGAAACCCGGTTTCTCGCCACGCAGCGATTGAAATGCGATCGCACCTAATCCGGTGAAACCTGGTTTCTGACTGAATTTATTCTACTCAGCCGAAAAACTCGTAGAAACCCGGTTTCTCACCACACAGCGATAGATGCGGGCGAGGATTTGGTGTTTTTGTAGAAGTTTCGGAGCTTGTGCGATCGCAAATTTCAAAGTCAAATTCAAAAATACTTAAACTACCTGATTGCGAATCAAGAATTGCACATTATATTCCTAGGTAAACGGCACGGTGCGGTGTGTTTTTCGGAAACCTGCAAACCAATTCATCAAACAAAAAACCGGGTTTGTACGAAAACCCGGCACTCATGAACACAAGCAATATCAACATTGTGCAAATCTCAATTCTTCAATAACTTCATCCCCATTTTCACCTTGTCAAAAATCGTCTTTTGCGAGACACAAGTAATTAGACACAGCTTGCCGCAATTCAAAGTATCCCGGCGGACTTCCTGAGCTTTTTC
The DNA here is from genome assembly GCA_039922675.1 of Microcoleus sp. Classification (GTDB taxonomy): domain Bacteria; phylum Cyanobacteriota; class Cyanobacteriia; order Cyanobacteriales; family Microcoleaceae; genus Microcoleus. The sequence goes on along the minus strand of JBDTEI010000364.1, from coordinate 6,016 downwards.
GCCGTACCAAATCTCGCGGGCGCTGCCTTCTTTCACATTACCAATCACCGGATATTCATCGCACAATTTCACATCACCGCGCGTATCAATCCAGTAATTGCGGAGTCCAACGCGACAAGGACGAGTTGAATCAGGAGCTTTTTCTTCCTGGAAATGAGGAACCATCAAGCGCAATACTTCATCGCTGTTCATAATTGGTGCGCCATTTTTCTTCATCTCAATTAAGCGCTCAATTACTTGTGAAAATTCTTCCCTGTCTTCTTCTTCTACCCACAATTCCGAATAGGTTTCTGGTGTCCAGCGGTTGACTGGTTGGAAGTTCACCGTCGTGGCTCCAATTTCCTTCGCCCATGTGACAATTTCTTCTAGGTGGCGGAAGTTGAGCCGATTGATAGTGGGTTTGACGTTGATTGGAAACAGGACGTTTTGTTTTTCTTGTTCTTCGCGCAGATAAACTATTCCTTTGGAAAGTCTGTCAAACAATCCGGGTTGGCCGCGCAAATAATCGTGGAGTTCTGCATTGGGCCCGTCAACGGACATATTGACATTAAAAGGACGCGCTGCTACGGTTTTCGCTGCATTTTCCTTAGTCATACAATAGCCGTTGGTGGTAACACCGGCGTGGATGCCATTTTTATTGGCAAATGTCAGCAAGTCTAGAAAACCTTTTTTAATATAAGGTTCGCCGCCGCTAAAGTTGATGGAAAATTCGCCCACAAATTCTTTGACGCTCAAGAGGGCATTTTGCCAATCTTCTATCGTCATTTCGTCTTTATATTCTTTGAGCCGCCAATACTCGCACTGGCGACATTTAACGTTGCAGCGTTCGTTAACAATTCCGTAAAAAGTGACTGGGGTTGTCACGTCGAATCCTGTATTAATCCTGAGCGATTCGGCTACTGCACTCTGGGTGTGTTTTACGCCCAGTCTGGATAATGTTAAAGCATCCATGTCTTGTTTTCCTTATGTGTTGTTACTTAAGTTGATTTATCTAACCGATTTTCGTACCTAGGATTTTGTACGTATTAATACGTATTGCTCGTTTCGTATTCCTTACGAGTACGTATGCACCATCCTAAGTGTTGGTTGTGGGAATGGCTAGATGTTTTTCAAATATTTATAATATTAAGGCTTGTAACACATTAGTATTTTTAATACAAAAGCGATATTTTGTGTTAAAAGATGAAGGTCAATTATTTTTTGGCAAAATATTATATACGCTTAAAGCTGAGTTCAGCCCCAAAAATGTAATTTTAGTTTAAATTTGGTAAATTAACTTAATATTCTTCTCTGTAAAAATACTTAAGTAAGCTGTATCAATAACTTAAAATTATAATGAAATAAGCAGCTCGTACAAAAGTTGGCTTCACACCAGCTTTACAATAGGAGAGAATTTAAGTATTTCAACGGCAAAAAATGGCGATAAACATGGGACGATATTTGCAGGTACTGAAATTGTTCTGGGGTGCGGCGATCGCAGCCGAGCTCGAATACCGGATAAACTTTGTCCTCGCGACCCTCAGCAGCCTCGGAAACCTTGCCGGCAGCTTGTTTGGGCTATCGCTGTTCTACCGTACCGGCTACACTTTTGCGGGCTATTCATGGGAACAAGCTTTAGTTGTACTCGGCATTTTTACGGTTTTGCAGGGGTTTTCGTCAACCTTTCTGGCGCCCAACCTCAGCCGTATTGTCGATCGAGTGCAAGAAGGTACTCTCGATTTCGTACTCCTCAAACCCATCAGTTCGCAATTCTGGCTGTCTGCAAACACAGTCTCCCCTTGGGGAATCCCGGATTTAATCTTCGGCGCCGGATTGCTGCTGTATGCTGCTAACAAATTGGGAGTACCAATGGGCAACTATTTTTTAACAGCTATCCCGTTGTTATTCGGCACTATTACTCTTTACAGTATCTGGTTTATGTTAGGTGCAACCAGCATTTGGTTTGTCAAGATTCACAACGTTACCGAAGTCCTGAGAGGATTGTTAGAAGCGGGCAGGTTTCCGATGGCAGCTTATCCCGCAACTTATCGATTTTTCTTTACCTTTGTAGTTCCCGTTGCCTTCTTGACGACTGTACCGGCAGAAGCCATGCTGGGCAGAGGTGACATTGTTTGGATCGCAGGGGCGGGAATTTTGGCGATCGGGCTGTTATTTTTTTCCCGCTACTTCTGGCAATTTGCACTTCGCTTTTACACCAGCGCTTCGAGTTAAGTAAGTAGGTAAGCTGTCGCGTGGCAATAGATTGTCTGTTATGTTTGAGGGGGAGAGAGCCAGAAGGGCTGAGGGAGAAAAGGATAGAAGGTTTGACCAGTGGGGAATAGGGAATTAAAATATACAGTTTGAAGGCAGTACAGCCGACGGATAAAATATTTTTCCCTGATCTACTTATATTCTAAAAAAAACTGTAAAATTTCAACATATCCTTGAAATCTAAACTCTCAATCAACCACGCAAAGGAGGGCAAACGAATGAAAAGAAAAAAACTGGGCAACAGTAATTTTAGCATCAGCGCGATCGGTCTGGGATGTATGCCGTTGTCGTTAAGCGGTAGGCCGCCAGAATCGCAAGCAATTGCGGTAATTCACCGCGCCCTAGATTTGGGCGTCACCCTGATTGACACGGCAGATTCCTATTGCGAAGATCAATCCGACAAACACCACAATGAGCACCTGATTGCCAAAGCTTTGCAAGAGTACACGGGAGATATTCGGGCCGTCACTGTGGCCACGAAAGGCGGCTTGATGAGGCCTCAAGGTGCCTGGACGCGCAACGGGAATCCCCACCATTTGCGTAAGACAATTCGCGAAAGTTTTGAAGCTTTGGGCGGCGAAAAGCCGATCGACCTTTGGCAGTACCACTCGCCCGATCCAGCCTATACAATCGAAGCAGCCCTAGCGCCGGCAAAGGAAGCAGTAGCAGCAGGAATGATTCGATTTATCGGAGTTTCCAACTTTTCTGTAGAGCAGATCAAACGCGCCCGCGATACAGTAGAAGTTGTTTCGGTTCAAAATCAGTACAATCCGTGGCACAGACAGCCAGAATCCGACGGCGTACTGGAATATTGCGAAGCTGAAAAACTGACATTTTTCCCCTGGAGTCCTTTGGGGGGAAGCCGCCGCGCTACCAGCTTGCAAGATATGCCGGCGATCGCGTCCTTAGCACAAGAAAAAAACGTTTCTGTTTACTGTATAGTATTAGCCTGGTTGATGGCAAAATCGCCCTGTGTCGTTCCGATTCCCGGTGCGACAAAATTATCGAGCATTGAGGACTCTGTAAAGGCGATCGAAGTTAAATTGACTGACGAGGAATTGCAACAAATTGCAGCAAGTTAGAAACCCTACTTATAAGCTGTTACGCATTTAAGTTGCATATTTGGGGTGATGCTCTGAGCATCGCCCCACAAGATTTATATTAATTCTTGATATACAATTTTAAGGCAGAAGAGCTTATAATACCACAGATTTAATTAGTTAAGTTACCACTCTTTGAGGAATTGAGTTTTATGGAAGCTAATCAAGTGAAGGCCGATGGAGACGTAGCAATTGAACATCAAAACGTACCTGTCGCCCACGAAGGACTGCACAATTTTTTATACAGTTCAGACTCGGAACATAGCGCAGCTACCGCTATTTCTGAATTAGAAAATGACGGCACGCAAATAATGTCGATCGATACGTGGCGGATGATAGCAAGTAATGCTAAAGTTGCAGGCGTTTATGCTGTTACAAACTCTTCTCGAAATACTCAATATGTAGGTTATTCGCGAAATATCCTGCTTTCAATCAACGGTCACATTGCCCAAAACGGTGCGGAAAATTGTGCTTTTGTGCGCGTGCAAACTTTCAAATTCCCGAAGCGGGAAGAAATGGAAAGTTTGCGGGATGCTTGGATAGCAGAACTCGGCAGCATTCCGCCTGGAAACGGTGCCCAGAGTGAAATGTGGGCGAGTACGGTGGGTCAAGCAGCGCGATCGGCAATGTCGCCGGCCGAGCAACAAGCTTATGAGGAAAAGAAGCTAAAATTGCGCAAAGCAATGGCAGATTCTACTCTTAGCAAAGAGTTGGAAACAGCGGCTAAAAGTGACGGGGAAGGACACCAACATCTGGAAGCTGTTGTTAATAATGATGATTGGAGTGCCGTGATTCAATCGCAAACTCAGGAAACAAAGTCCGGCGAATAAAAATCGCTGCTAGATCAACTTTCGTTAGTCGTCGTCAAGCGAATCAAATTTCTGTCATTGCGTGGGGAGAAACCGGGTTTCTGCGAAAATTTTGAGTTGAGTACGAAAAATATAGGAATAAACCCGGTTTCTGAGATTAGGGTGCGCTCTAATTTCTGTCGCTGGGTGGCGAGAAACCGGGTTTATTCGACAAATTTGAGTTGAGTACGAAAAATATAGGAATAAACCCGGTTTCTGAGATTAGTGCGATCGACCTTTTTTTCGTTCAGTAACTAAAGTCAAACTTACCCATTCACCCTTGTCATTGTAACTGCGAATCATCCGAAATCGCAAGTCAGGTTCAACCAACCAACCAGCTTCAAAAAATATAGGTTTTCTGAGTTCAATTTTGACAGGTAAAGTGCAAGAACCGCCATCGGGAAGCAGCAAAACTTGCACGGGCGTTGCACCTTCATTAAAATTAATAAGTGAACCGTCAATGCTGCCGCTAGAACTAATAACATTAGGATTGCTGCCAAAAGTAATTTTCTGCACTATGCGATCGCCATTTTGCAAATCCAATTGTAGTTTGGTAGAATAACCATCTTGAGAACGCCCGTCTGGATACATTGTTACAGCCTCGCCCTGCCATTCTCCCAGCAAATCGCCCACAGTTAAAGGCGGACGTTCGGGGACGTTTTTATCGAGCTGTTTTTCGCGAATTAAGGTAAGCTTGGAGAAATTGCCATCGGTATTGTAGAGCTGGACGAAGCGCAACCGGCGATAATTGTAGATGAAACCAAACTCGGCACCGCATTCAGAATAAGGCGCTAGTTGAATAGTTCCCTGACAAAAATCTCCATTCTCAAAAAACAGGATATCTCGTCCCAAACTTTGATATTCTCGAACAAGTTCGCTGACTTCCGGTTCGCCGACACCGCTAGGATTTGGGGAGAAACGCCGCAGTTTCAACCGCACAGTTTTGCGATCGTTGAGACCTTCGAGAACAATAATACTAGGAGTATCTTGCAGTACCTCTCCCCGCGTTGATAGCTGAGTGAAGGAACCGTGCCATTCTCCTAAGTTTTGCAAAAAGTTTTCCCACTGCGCTACCATATTCTTACCTTTGGATATATGTCTAAAAATAGAATTATAACTCTGCTGACGGATTTTGGATTGAGCGATGTTTATGTGGGAGTGATGAAAGGTACGATCGCCCAAATCAACCCGCAGTTAAAAGTGATTGACATTACGCACCAAATACCCTCGCAAAATATTGCGGCGGCGAGGTTTTGTTTGATGGCTGCTTTTGCTTATTTTCCGCCAGAAACCGTACATATTGCTGTCGTCGATCCGGGCGTGGGTAGCAACAGACGCGCGGTGGCGGTGAAATGTGCTAATTGCTTCCTTGTCGGGCCTGATAACGGGTTGTTTAGCGGGGTGTTGAGTCGCGAAAGTGCGTTAGCGAAGCCCTCGAAGAGGATCGCCGCTGTGGAGTTGACGAATTCGCAATATTGGCGATCGCCCGAACCCAGCAGCACCTTTCACGGTCGCGATATTTTCGCAGCAGTGGGCGCTCATTTGGCGATGGGGGTGCCGCTGGAAGAGTTGGGAAGGGCGGTAAGCCCTGCAAGTTTAGTGCAGCTAGAGATACCAAATTGCGCCGTTACAGGCACAGGTGCGACAGGTTTTGTTCAATATGTCGATCGCTTCGGCAATCTAATTACCAATATCCCCAATGATTGCATTATAGGTAACAATTGGTCAGTAACAATTAGCAATAGTCCCCAGCCAATTTGCATCCCCAGCGGTCAAACTTACAGCGACAGCAAACCAGGGACTTTAATAGCCATAATT
>JBDTEI010000363.1:0-3722 GCA_039922675.1 Microcoleus sp. | reverse complement strand
TAAGGCGGGGCTTTTGAGTGAGGAACCCCCCTTTGTTTTGGATATCGCGCTGCAAATGCCTGCACAGCGGGGGCAATTGTTTGGGGCGGTTTATTCAGTTAACAGTAATTATGGTGTAACTGAGTTGTTTCCTGATTCGGTAATGACGGCGGAATCTTGGCAGGAAAAGTTGGCAAGTTGGGGAAAGTCCTATCAGTTGATTGAAGTTGGCAGCGAGTTGGGCGCGTCGGTTTCTGGTGTGTTGGATTTGGCTTATTTGGAGTGGAAACAAGGAAGTCGCCCTAATTGGTCTGATGCTTTGCCTTATTACGGACAACATCCTGTGCAGGGAAAATGAATATTGGGCGTTGATGTGGCATTTTTTAAGGATTTGTAAATGAGTTTTTTTTATTGAACCGCGAAGGCGCTAAGGGCGCTAAGGAAGAGAAAAGAGGAGAGAGTTTTTGTGTTTGTTTATTTGAGGGCGATACAAAGTTCGAGGCAAAATGTTAATGTCAGCGGGTCTGGGTTTTCGGTGCGCAATAGGTCGATTTCATCGGGATTGCAGCCGCGAGATTCCATAAAATCGAGCATCCAGTTAGTTACTGCATTGATATCCATGTATTTTGCTCCGAGACATTCGGGGCAAGTTTCTCCGCTGACTGTACCTGTGGCTTTGCACTCGGGGCAATCCCAGTGGGTGTTTATAGAATCGGGGTCAATTAGGCTGTTGGTCATTTTAGGCAAAAGCTCGATCGCACTACTAGCTCAGTTTAGCAATTTCTTGGTTGGGGGAACTCCCAGCAAAACTCAACAGCATAAAAAGTAGATATTGCTCCGCTAAGCGGGCGACGTTGACGCTAAGCGGGCGAATGAGTAAAGTTGTTGGGTTTTCTTCCTCAATATTGGATGAATGTTTGGTTTCCTTCCTCAACCAAAGTTATATTTCGGAGGACAAAAATTAATTATGACTTTTATGAACTAAAAATTATGATTTTTATGAATTGACTTTAAGCTCAGTCTGTTTTAGAATTTTAATTAATTGGTGTTAGTAAGTCGCATAAAAACTACCGCGTCTTAATATATGGAAAATCGACTGACTCAAGCTCAACTAACGCAAATAGTATCTGAAGTACAACGCCTTTCTAACGTCCGGGAATCTGAACTTAATTCCGCAGAAGTCACACAAATTTTGCAGGAATTGGGCTTACCGACAGAGTTGCTAGATGAAGCTTTAATCCAGTTGCAGCGTCGGGAAGCACTGGCACAGCAGGAACGCAGGAATCGGTGGATGGCTGGAGGATTGGCTGCGGTGGCTGTGGGGGCGATCGCCATTACCGGATTTTTCATCCAACAAAGCCGACAGGCGATCGATCGCATTTCAGTGCAACAAAACCGCATAACTTCCGTGCAAGATGATGGCGGCAACTTGACAGTTGTTTCCCGCCAAAACAATCCCGAAATCTTTTACCGTACTACCTTAAAAGACGCACCGATAGGAAAAAAACTCTCGCTATCCTGCGATTGGATCGATCCCAGCGGTCAAGTTGTCAAACAAAACAGCTATCAAACTCGCGAAATCGACAAATCCATTTGGAATACTCACTGTCGTTACAAAATTGGTACTGCGGCTACTCCAGGAAAGTGGCAAGTTAAAATGTTTGTTGAAAATCGGGCGATCGGCAGTACATCCTTTCAACTTAAATAATCCTCAAAAACTCGCATAAGCTGACGCGCATCTAATTTCAAAAATCCTATTTATTGAACTCTTGTGGAGTGGGCTTTGAGCATCGCCCCCAAATTAAATCTCAATGCAGAACAGCTTATCAATAAATTTTAACATGGAAAAAACTAACAAACCGCGTCAATTTGTAGGATACTGGGGCTGCGATTCTCGCGATCGATTGGAAGCGCGGCTGGCGAAAATTGTCAACCAATCTGCAACAGAAATCCCAGTCCAAAAAGCCGACGATTCGTCTAGTTTGTCCCCCGCAGGCAACGAAAATCACCCAATTTGGAATGTAGCGAGCACCGAGTGCGATCGCCCGCAGCACTTGCCAACCCAAAAAAGTGATAAAACTTGGCAAATCGCTGCCCTCTCAGCCTCTGGACTATCGACGTATCCATCAACCAACGGTTTGCTGTTACCTGATGCCTGGGTAAATGTCCGCAAAAATTGCCTAATTTTAGGACGAGAACCCTTTGGGCGAGTAACACTTTACTGGATGCAAATCGAGCAGAGTATTTGGTTTGCATCGAGTTTACAACTGCTGTTAAATATTTGCGATCAACCAGATATCAGCATTCCAGGCTTATACGGTTATAGCTGTTTTTCATATTTCCCAACTCCCTTAACTCCCGTAAAAAATGTGTTCGCAGTTCCCGCCGGAACCGAATTGAATTGGGAGTGCGATCGAGATAGCGGTGTCATTCTTAAACCAAGCTCAAAACGCTTGTTAGAATGGGGAAAAATTTCAGAAGAAATACAAGACGAAGCAGCAGCCATAACAGAATTACAAGACTTACTTAAAAATGCTGTTGAACGTCAAATTTCCGATATAAATAGCAATGAAACTGTCGGAGTATTTCTCTCAGGCGGTTTAGACTCCTCAGTAGTCGCAGCTTTATTAGTCAAAGCCGGAGTCAAAGTCCGCGCTTATACTCTCGACTTCGGCGAAGCTGGAATTCCCGAATATCCTTGGGCCCAACAAGTTGCCGATTCGCTTAAAATTCCCTTAGTAAAAGTAGATGCTACGCCGCGCCGGATTAAACAAGTTTTGCATTCTGCTGTGAAAGCTTTAGATTTGCCCTTTGGCGACGGAGTTACAGTCCCATTTTACCTGTTAAATGAGGCTGCGAGTCAAGAATGTGCGATCGTTTTTAACGGTGAAGGTGGCGATCAATTATTTGCAGGATGGACGAACAAACCCCTGATTGCAGCGGCTGTTTATCAAGCAGCAAATCCCGCCGGAGACCAAACTTTTGCCCTGCAATATCTGCGAACTTTTCACCGACTTTGGGGATACGAATCTAAAGTTTATCAGCCACAATTTAAGACTCACATTCAGGATTTGCAACCTCAAGATTGGCTGTTAGAGGCTCTTAATCCTGCGGTGGGCGGGTCTTTGCTGCATCGCCTCCGCCGCGCGAGTTTGATGCTGAAAGGGGCGCAGAATATCCATCCGCGTGCTGCTAATTTGGCTTTGGCTTTTGGCCTGAAAGTGCGATCGCCCTTTTGCGATTTTGCCCTCACAGACTGGACATTTAAACTGTCGGGAGAACTGTGTTTGCGGGGCGCTTGTGAGAAATACATCCTCAAACGGGCGGTAGAAAATTGGCTACCTGCGGACATAGTTTGGCGGGAAAAACGCGGTATGGGCGTGCCGTTAACTTCCTGGTGTTTTAACGAATTTTGGCATGACATCGGCGATTGGTTGAATCCTGCCATGCTGCAATCAGAGAAACACTGGAAACCAGATTTAGCGGCTCAAATTATGTCCGGCAAATTCGCAGCCGGAATTCAAGGCCGCCGCATTGGCGAGATGATTTGGCTGTTGGTGATGTGGCAAAATTGGCGATCGCAAATTTTAGGTGAAAAGGTGAAACACAAATCTTGGAATCATCCCTTTTGGTTGCCTCGCCAGGTTTGGAATTACCGCCAACGGTGGGGAGAATAAAATTAAATACAACAAGAATGGGCGGTTGAAACCGCGTCTACACAGACAAAACCCACCTCCGTGGGT
>JBDTEI010000362.1:0-12162 GCA_039922675.1 Microcoleus sp. | reverse complement strand
CGATCGCACTTACGCCCTTCAACACGTCAACCAGCAACACCCCCAACCCCGGCCACTTCCCCAAAGTCCTCAATACATTAGTCGCGCCAGTCGAACCCGAACCCACTTCACGAATATCAATTCCCAGCATCCATTTACCTAATGCGTACCCAGTCGGAATCGAACCCAGTAGGTAAGCTGCGATTAACAATGCTGCATTTAAAACTATCCAGCTAGCCATTTTTTAATTTGAGATTTCGTGTATTTTTACAATTTGCAAGCTTTCCTCTTGAATAATTAGCAATTAGCAACTAGCAACTACCAATGACCAATGACTAATGACCAATGACTAATGACTAATGACCAATTACCAATTACCAATTTAAAAATCCTTAGCAGCCATCAAACTTTGCGGATCGGGAGCAAAGGCCAGCCACAGCGGAAATTGCAGCATCGACAAACTAATTAAATCCTCAGTTTCATCAATGACAATTAACGGCAACTTACCATCTTTCACCAGTCGATCGGCTTTTTGAGCCAAAGCCTCCGCAGACTCAAACATAATAATGCCACCTTCCGGGCCAAAATCGGTGCGAGTAATCCCCAAACAATCCTGCAAACCGCGGCGCCACTCTCCCAAACGTTCGGGACTGTTGGCGAGCACCAAAGTCCGCACCCGTCCGCCGTAGACGCTTCTGAGTACAGAAATAATGGTCGAACTAATCAAGATATTTTGCAAGCGCGAACCCATAGTCCGTAAAGCGCCCCTTCCTCCTTGGGTGAAAAACCAGTTAGAGACTCGTTCCGCGTGGATGGGTTCAAAGGTGCGGCGAAGTTGCCAAGGCGGGCCGTAATAGTCAGGGAGAGTGCGATATTGGTCGAGGGTGCGGCGAATTTGTTTGGTTTGTTCTTGAAATCCCTGTTCGGCAAATCTGGGATTTACCGAGGATGGAGAATTATCAACCGAGATTTGCTTGGGAGTTTCTGGCACCGGCGGGGTCAAATCTAAGAGTTCGGCGGTAGCGGCCAAATCTTGCAAACTGCCGACTAGATAGTCTTTGAAACCCTGGACTCGGATTGCTAAATCTTGGGAAACGCCTGCAAAAGTGGTGCGCATTTCCTTTTGAATTCGATCGCGCCGGCGTTCGAGTTTTTCTACTTCGATTTGCAAGGCTTGTTTGCGATTGTCTAGTTGAATCAAGCCGTCTTGTATCAAACGCCCGATCGATGATTGAGTCTCGCCCAACGCTTCTAATGCCTTGGCTTGGTCTGCTGACAAGGTGGCAATTCTTGCAGTCAAATCTTGTTCTTGCTGCTGCAATGCTTTTACTCGTTCCACCAAATTTTCGGTAACATTTTCTTCGGGGACGGGCGTTACCGTTGCTGCGGTTACTCTTGGCGGAGACTCTGTTTCTGGCTCGATTTGAGCGATCGAACTTTCTGAGGGGCGATCGTCTGTTTCTGGCTCGATTTGAGCGAAAGCGCCTGCTGAGTCCACGAATTCGGCGATTTCGGCATCTTCCTCACTCAGTGCTGGGTCTGTTTCTGGCGGAAGTTGGGCTGCGGGTTTCTGAAGCTTGATCGACATTTCCGGTGTCTGAGATGGCAATTGGTAGTCCGTCTCAGACACAGGTAAATTGAGATTGAGTTTGCCGCCAGCGGTTGGCGCGGCTGGTTGTGATTGCGGTTCTTGGGTTGGAGATTCGTCTGAATTCATGGGAAATTTTGTTCGGCGTGGGGCACGGAAAGTTAAAAATTAAAAATTAACAACTTGTTTAGTCTTGACGAGGACAGCGCTGTTCTAAACAGGTCTGTAGCATTTTACGATCGAATAGAACCGGCAGAAAGTGAATGCTGTTAATTTCTTTGAAATAGAACAAAATCGGCACAGCGGGCCAAAATATCCGCCAATTTTGCCATTCTCGGAAAGGAAAGCGGCGAATTAAGTTGGACGATCGATAAATGTCCAAATCCGTTGGAGTGAATTGCAGCCGGATGGTGGCGGCTTGGTACATCAGAAACAAGCCGAACAGCGAAAGTGGCAAACTCGCCCACTTCTGCACGAACAGCAGCGGTACGGCGGCCAGTACCAGGATTAGGGGAATCGCGTAACTCGGGGCGAGTTCGATCGTATTTGTCGGCGCAGTCGCAGAGGAAGTTGTAGTCACGGGTTTAAATCAAGGGTAGATAAACAAATGTTGCCAATTATTTATATTTTACTGTTTCCTAGCTTAGAGCCCTTTGAGTACGCTAGAACCCGTGCCTTGGAACATCAGCCAAGTCATCAAAAAGTTAACAACAAAAATCGCCAGCAAAGCCGTCACCACCGCCGTGGTAGTCGATTGTCCGACACCTTTTGCCCCGCCGGTGGTCGTCAAACCCCAGCTAGTGCCGATTACAGCAATTAAACCACCGAACACAAAAGCCTTAATTGTCGCGCTGCAAATATCCCACAGAGTCAGGAAATTGCGGACAGATTCTAAAAACACGCTTTGAGAGACGCCGTACATCGTCGTAGCAATCAGCATTCCGCCGAGGAGGCCGGTGAAGAGAGACAAGATGGTTAAAATTGGCAGCATCAAGCAGCAAGCAAGGACGCGGGGAATGACTAAATAGTCGATCGGGTCTGTTCTGAGCATCAGCATGGCATCTATTTGCTCTGTGACTTGCATCGTGCCGATTTCCGCCGCAAAAGCCGAACCAACCCGTCCCGTCACGATTACCGCTGTTAAGACCGGGCCGAGTTCGCGAGTCAAAGACAAAGCCAAAACGCCGCCGACGACATTGCCGGCACCGAGGTTAATAAACTCCCTCGCTACCTGAATAGTAAATACCATGCCGACAAAACCAGCAGTCAGCAAAGCAATCAGCAGTGATTCGGGGCCAACTGCTGCCATTTGGTCAAGGGTGTTGCGGCGGTTAATTTTGCGCGTCACCAGGTGCAGCATGACTTGGCCGCCCAATAAAATTGCTGCGAACAACCGCTTACTCCACAAACTGAGGCTCGATGGTGTAGTTGTGCTCAAGGGATTTCGACTCTAGAACAACTGCAAAAAATGAAATCTATCTACAAATCTTAAACAAGTTTCTTCTCTAAAATTTAAGATTTTTGACAGAATTGGCCACTGAGGGCGATCGCTGCCTATCGTAGAAAAGGACAAGTTTTGTTTACTTGCACCTTTCGGCAGTTTAGCTGAATTTACTAACTATTATGAGCATCTTTCCTAATTTTCTTCGCTCTCTACTACTGACCAGCCTCTTGAGCTTTGTCGCTCCCTTATTGTTAATCGGCGTGGGATTGACTAGCTTTTCATTGATCGGTCTCGTGCCTGCCCTCCAAGGAGTCGCTCGTTCTGGCGAAGACCAGATTTTGCATTTCTTAGCTACTTTCGGCAGCGGCTGTCCCCTCCAGGGTTTTTTGGTGATTGGCTTGGCTTTTGGTTTAGTGGGTGCTTTGTTTGATACCTACGCTGCTTATCAGCATTCGCGGTGGAGTTAATCGTGTTTAGCTTTGATACCTGGGATTTGAGATTTTAGGTTGATAATTCTCGATTGAATCTAAAATCTCAAATTTTTGGGTTGCTGTGCATCGAATCGCGCCACCTCCAGCGAAAAATTTTAGCTCGAAGTTCCTCCACCGAGATTAATCAGTGGAGTCAAATCTCAAATCTCAAATCTCAAATCGACTGACTTCGCCCAAAAACGGATATTTGCTTACCTACAGGAGTCGTGGAGAGCGGAAATTATCGAGCGCAGTTCCAGCTACCAGATTAATCAGTCGAGTCAATTCTACAATCTACAATCGTTTGGCTGGCTCAGCATTAACGATCGCAAATATTCGGAAATGCGATCGCCCTTTTTCCGAAAAACCGAATCCCCCAGTATATGGATCTTGAATATATTAGATACAGGTTGAATCAAGTGTGTCTCAACCTCTAGAAAGTTAAGAGATTCGAGGTATCAATTATGACACTTATTCGTTGGGAACCTTTGCGGGAAATGGACTCCTTGCAACGAGAAATGAATCGGTTGTTTGACAGTTTGACGCCGACAGCCGATCGCGCATCTAACGGTGTGGCTTTTGTACCCGCCGCCGAACTCAATGACACTCCCGAAGCCATCCACCTTAAGTTAGAAATTCTGGAAATGGAAGCTAAGCATTTGGACGTACAAGTAACTGCATAAGCGGTGGCTATTAGTGGCGAATGGCGATCGGAAACAAAGACCGAAGATCAAGGCATAACCCATTCAGAGTTTCGCTACGGTTCCTTCCGCCGGGTGATTCCCCTACCTGCACGCATTCAAAATAACAGCGTACAAGCTGAGTATAAAAATGGGGTTTTAAACCTAACTTTGCCTAAAGCAGAAGCGGAAAAGAACCGCGTAGTCAAAGTTGAACTTGGCTAATCAATAATTGTTGGCTAATTGCTGATAGTGCGGTGCGCGCCCTATTTGCCTTGACGGACGGTGCGCGGTTCGGATTCTCCAACCGTGCTAAACTCAAATCAGCAATGGTTGGTGAGGAGACTGGCGTGCCGAGTCAGGGAGTTGGAGGACATGGAACCGCATCGGAATTTGGAGACTTAACCGGCATGACTCGCCAAGAAGTCGATGACTTTTTGCGCGGACTGGGTGCAGAAATCAGGCCGACTAAAGGTGGTTATCTTGAATACGAATTTGCCGATCGTTCGCGAGTCAATATTCGTACTGATGGTGAAGTTATACGAACCCCAGCGCCTAGATACGGTTCAGATGGCAGAAGAATAAACAAAGGTCTGCGTCTTGACAAAGACGGCAGCTTGGTCAAAACACGCGATGAGTTTGGCAACCAAATTCTGGGTACACACAATACGGGAGAAAAATTGAGGGATTAATATGCCGGATGACTACAACTTGCTGAATTTAGGTGGACTGACATCCCTCGTAACCAATGTCAATGTCTGTTTGTGGGGAAATGAAATTTTATTTCAATGTATTTACGATCCTACAGGTGACCGCTTGCCTTATACCATAGTATTTCATGACTGCCGAGATGTCAGTTGGGAAGTGTTCCATCCTGAAGATGTACAAGATCCTGAAGCTGATTTAATTGGCATTCATTTGGGTGAAGACGCGCACCGAAAAGCAGCTTTAATCCATACGGATATTTTTGAAATTTCAATTTTGTACGGCAGTTTTAGTATTCAGAAGGGAGAAAGCCTGAATTCGGAAATAGTAGATTTAGAAACAGAGGTTTTGGTATCACAACCGCAAGCAGTCTTGTAGCCATGTAAAAGCACCGCGCGGTTCAAGTGCAAATCGGTTAGTAATATTAGGTCTGGTAAAATAACTCTTATTACGTTTGTAGTGAGGACTGAAGTCCTCATCAAACATCTGAGGACTTCAGTCCTCACTACAAACGAATTACGAAATTTTAACAAACACAGTAGGTATTGTTGCCCGCATCAGTTTACGATACTTAATATAACTTTTTTGCCAAACGAGGTAGAACCAAATGCCTGATATTGTTGATATTGCCGTAGGTGCGGGTTCATTCCAAACCCTGGTAACAGCGGTGCAAGTCGCTAATTTAGTAGATGCGCTCAAAAGTCCGGGCCCTTTCACTGTCTTTGCACCCACTGACGATGCTTTTGCGAAATTGCCACCGGGAACTATCACCACGCTAGTGCAGAATGTTCCCCAACTGACCAGGATTTTGATGTTTCACGTCGTCTCTGGCAAGTTTATGAAGGCTGATTTGGCAAAACTTGGTTTTGTTACTTCCTTGGAAGGTTCGCCGATTAAAATTGATTGTTCAGACGGTTTTGAGGTGAAAAATGCTACTGTTGTCGCGGCAGATATTGAAGCTGACAATGGCGTGATTCACGTGATCGATAATGTGATTTTAATGGGGTAGTTTCTCCTTTAAACCTCGCTGCTGGAGCGAAGCAGGTGCCTTGCGGTGTCGCTTCGCTCCCGATCGCGCTACTATTTTTTAGCGAATGAAGGTAATATAAATATAAAAAAGTTGTTTTTTCGCCGGATGTATTTTAAGATGATTGTCTAAAAAACTTTGAAGATTAATAATTATAATATAAGGAAAACAGTGTGGTGAGCACTATGCAAATCCTAGCCGCCAGCCTCAAGGCCAAAGTCCGCCAGCGTACCTTGGAACTGCAAGTTCTCAACGAACTTACGGAGAATGTACAACTTGCCGCAGTTGCTGATGAAATTTGGTCTGCTTGTCTGGCACATCTTGGGCGCCTGATTCCTGCTGAGACGATCGCACTTTTAACTCTACCGGACGATCGCATCTACCTGGAACACTTACAGCCGTTAACTGAATCGGTCAAATCTGAAATTGAAGCCTGCTTACAAGCTGCGCGCGTTGAATGGCTGGCGGGAAATCGAGACTGGGCGCACAACATCGCTGGCCCGCCAATTGCTCAGTTTAAGTCGGTCTTGATGGCACCGGCTAACCCGGATGAAAGTGAAGATTTATTAGGAGTATTTTTGATCGGTGCAGAGCAGGCAACTGCTTTTAATTTTGAACACCTTTGTCTGCTCCACACTGCTGCTCAAATTTGTATCAAATCGTTATTGATACTAGCAGCTAAAGCGACCGTTGTCAAGGGTAAAACTCAAAACATTTTTGCTCTCGATTCGGAAAGCAAAGAACTCTGGTTGCGGGGTTTAATGGACGGTACGCCGGACAGAGTTTTTGCGAAAGATCGAAATTTTAGATACATTTTGGCAAATCAAAATTTTGCTGCATATTTGGGGAAAAATATTGAGGAAATTATTGGCAAAGATGATATCGAATTAGGGTTTTCAGAAGTATTAGTATTTGGGGATCGCAGCGGCGAAATTAGGGGCATCCGCGAGGAAGATCGAGCTATACTCGCCGGGGAGACAGTTCACAATCCCTACCAGGCGATCGCCTTTGCAGGTGGCAAACAGCGAGTCTTTGATACGCGAAAACTGCCGCTGCGGGATGCGAAAGGCAATATATTTGCGGTTTTGGGTTTTTCTCGCGAAATTACAGAATACTCCGCAGCAGATGAAGCCCGGAATCACAGCCAAACCAAACTGCAAAAAATTACTGCTAGCGTACCCGGTACGGTATATCAAGTTGACTTGCATCTAGACGGCTCCATAGCCTTTTCGTTTGTGAGTGCGGGCTGCCGAGAATTGTATGAAATAGAACCGGAGGCGGCTCAGCAGGGTATTCATGTAATTGTTGACATGATTCATCCCGAAGATAGAGATGATTTTCGGAACTCGGTAAGGCTTGCTGCTGAAAATTTGCAGCCTTGGCGGTGGGAAGGCAGAATTATTACCCCCTCGGGAAAACTTAAATGGATTCAAGGGGCTGCGCAGCCGGAAATGCAAGGATCGGGGGAGATAGTTTACTATGGCTTGTTCACGGATATTAGCGCTCGCAAACAAGCAGAGTTAAAACTGCAACTTTATCAAGAAATATTTTTAAAGTCTAACGATGCGATCGCCATTTTAGATCCCCACGGCTATTATTTAGAAATAAATCAAGCTCACACGGCTTTGCTGGGTTACACTTCATCGAAACTGTGGGGTAAAACCCCTGCAACTCACATGGGAGAAAAAACCTTTGCGTCGGTGCTGCAAAGCTTGGCCGAAACAGGGAGTTATCGAGGCGAAATAACCTGTGTTAAAGCTTTGCAAGCCGGAATTTTTGAGGTAGAACTTTCGGCTTTTGCGGTTCTCAATGATGCTGGGGATGTGGTTTGTTACGTCAGCGTCAAAAGGGATATCACCGAACGGAAGCGAGCTGAGGAAAAACTTAAACTTTATCGACAAATATTTTTAAACTCCAACGATGCGATCGTAATTATCGATGCTGACGGGTTTTTTCTCGAACAAAATCGCGCTCACCAATCGCTGCTAGAATACACAGACGCGGAATTAGAAGCAGAAGCGCCGCCGTTGGTGGCGGGCGATCGCTTTTCGGCAATTACCCAAAATTTAGCAAAAACAGGAACTTTTCGGGGCGAAATTACTAATTCTACTAAAAAAGGTCGCACGCTGGCGATCGATGTGGCGGCATACTCTGTGATTAACAACAGCGCCGATATAATTTGTCACGTCTGCGTCAAGCGCGACATTACCGAACGCAAAAAAGGAGAAGAAGAACGGCAAAAATTTGTGTCCCTGATTGAAAATAGCAGCGATTTTATCGGTATGGCTACTCTCGAAGGCCAAACGCTGTTTGTTAACGAAGCTGGCAAAAAACTGGTGGGTATAGAGAATATTTCGGAAGTGCTTGATACGGAGATCTGGGATTATATCGGCACAACTTTTAAAGAGGAATTCAATCAAGAGATTTTGCCAATAATCATCAGTCAGGGCCAGTGGCAAGGAGAAGGTCAAATGCAGCACTTGCGCAGCAGAAGAAGCATTGATGTTGTGATCAATGCTTTTCTGGTAAAGCATCCTCAAAGGAGCGAACCGCTGTGCTTTGCTGTGGTGATTCGCGATGTCACAGAACGCAAACAAGCTGAGAGAATGCTGCAACAACAGGCAGAACAAGAACGGCTGGTTTCGGCGATCGCCCAGAGAGTCCGGCAGTCTCTGAACCTCACTCAAACTCTGAGCACTGCTGTACAAGAAGTGCGGCAGTTACTGGCGACGGATCGCACAATAATTTATCGTTTTGATTCCGATGGAACAGCGATTGTTGTTGTGGAATCTGTAGGCGATGCTTGGATGCCCTTGCTGGGCAGAAAAGTTCAAGAAAAATACTTTGGGGAAAGTTATGTATCGCTGTACCGCGCTGGAAAAATTCAAGCAATGGCAGATATTTATACGGCTAGTTTGAGCGACATCCACCGAGATTTACTTGCTAGTTTGCAGGTAAAGGCTAATTTAGTTGTACCAATTTTTATTGGCGATGAAAGTCAGGAGTTGGCAACAGAATATTCGCCGGAAACTCCCCGAATTGGGTCACCAGTCAGGAGTTTGGAACAGAGTCAAAATCGGTTGTGGGGGTTGCTGGTTGCCCACCAGTGCAGGGGGCCGCGCGCTTGGACTGATTCTGAGGTAGATTTGCTGGGAAGGTTGAGCGTGCAGTTGGCGATCGCCATTCAGCAATCTACTTTGTTTGAACAAGCGCAGCAGGCCCGAGAAGTGGCCCTGGAAGCGTCTCGAATGAAGTCGCTATTTTTAGCAAATATGAGTCACGAAATCCGCACTCCGATGAATGGAGTGATGGGGATGACGGATTTGCTGCTGAAAACAAATCTTACTCCCGAACAGCTAGACTTTGTGCAGACGCTGAAACTCAGCGGCCAAAATTTGCTGTCCATCATTAACGATATTCTCGACCTCTCCAAACTGGAAGCAGGAGAAATGCGCTTAGAAACGATCGAATTTGACCTCAGTATCTGTCTGGATGAAGTGCTGGATTTGTTGGCAACTCCAGCCCAAGAAAAAGGTATAGAATTGGTAGCGCTGATTGATAGCGACGTGCCGCTGCGAATTAGAGGGGATGCAGCGCGGTTGCGGCAAATTCTCACGAATTTAATCAACAATGCTATTAAGTTTACGGAAGCAGGAGAAGTCGTAATTGAGGTTTCGACTGGCAGAATTCCGGGGTTATTGGCAACTAGCGATGATCAGAAAAATTTAGAAAGAATTCAATCGTTAAAACTCGGAAGTGATCGCTCGCTATTTCTGCTTTTTAAAGTCACGGATACAGGAATTGGGATTGCAGCCGAAGACCAAAATAAGCTATTTCAATCTTTCACTCAAGTTGATGCTTCTACTACGAGAAAGTACGGTGGAACTGGTTTGGGTTTGGCTATTTCTAAGCAGTTAGTGGAGTTGATCGGGGGTAAAATAGGTGTGGAAAGCACCCCCGGCAGAGGCTCGACTTTTTGGTTTACTGTGCCGACCCTCAAGGAGAATTTAACTGCGGCTGAGACAACCTGCGAAGTGAATTTGCAAACGGTGCTAGCGGGGCGAAAAATGTTAGTTGCCAGTGACAAGCCGACAGTGCGAAAAGTGCTGCTGAGAATGGCTGTTTTGTGGGAAATGGAAGTCGATCAGGTTGAGAATGGTTGGATGGCGATCGCATCTCTATACAAAGCTGTCAGCATAAAATCCCCCTACGATATTGTTTTGGTTGATAGTCAGTTACCCGAAATGGTGGCGGGAAGTCTGGAACGTTTGATGATTGCTGAGTCGGCAATGCAGCAGACAAAGTGGGTGGTGCTGACTTCCATTACTCAGATATCGGAGGCGAAACGCTTGGTAGATATCGGTTTTAGCGGCTATTTAACTAAACCTGTGAAAGCTCATCGGCTGTTTGATTGCTTGGTAAATGCGATCGCCCCTAGTGCTGAAATCGATCTGTCGTTGGCAAATCCCACCAAAAATCAAGCCTCAGTTATTGACAACCGGGAGTTAGCCAGCTTAAAAATTTTGTTAGTTGAAGATACTCCGATTAATCAAAAAGTTGGTCTGAATCAACTCAGAGTTTTGGGATGTGCGGCGGATGTGGCAAATAACGGCGCTGAGGCGCTATCGATGGTTGCCCTCAAAAAGTATGACATTGTGTTGATGGACTGTCAGATGCCGATTTTGGACGGTTACGAGGCAACGCAGGAATTGCGCCGCCTGGAAGCGACAAATGCTGCTGGCAAAATGGAGCCGGCTCGAAAGACGGTGGTGATTGCGATGACGGCGAATGCTTTGAAGGGCGATCGGGAAAAGTGTCTGGCGGCGGGTATGGACGATTATATTAGCAAACCTATTTCGATCGAAAAGTTAAAATCTGTACTACAAAATTGGTCGGCACAGTTAAAAGTTGAAAGTCCCAAGTTTAAGGGCGAGGAACTCCAAAACTCTGCTTCGGATCTAGAATCAGTAGTGGATCTGGCACGTTTGCGCGAAATTGCGGGGGCTGATTTAGATTTTGAGCGGGAAATACTGGAAGCTTTTGTGGTGGATACTGGCGGTTATTTAGAAGCTGCTAAAAGTGCGATCGCCTCGGGAGATGTGGAGACACTGGCCCGCCGCGCGCATCAAATTAAAGGTGTCAGCGCTACGGCGGCGGTGCGGTTAATGCCGGATATGGCTGCTGAGCTTCAAACTATGGCCGAATCCAGCGATTTGGAGGGCGCCACGAAAATCATCGCTGAATTAGAAATAGTTCTCGCGGGGGTTCAAAAGTTGGTGGCTGCTGAGTAAGGGGAGAGGGGAGATAGGGAGAGTGGGAGATGGAGAGGGGGATTGAAATATAGAATTTTAATGGAAAACAGCTTAATTAATTTTCGGGCTCTCCGGGCTCTCAAGCTCGATCGCCAATGGCTTCTGCCAACTCCGGCGATCGATAGTATGTAAAGATTCTTAATTTTTTATCAAGATGTTTATCTGTATGTGACGAAATTGGCAACTCTTATAACATCTTGTGTGTTGTAGCTTTTGACACTACTATATTAAGTTAATGTGGTCAAATATAAAATAATCATTAAGTCGATGACTCTTAGGGTACTTTTCATCTATTGACTTGAAACACTAAGACCAATCCATCGCCCAGCCAGCCCATTAAGTGCGTATTTACGCTCAACGAGGTTTTATGACTCCAGTCATGTTACGCCAACTCTGGTCATTAATTGAGACCACCCAAGCCACTCTGTTAGTCAATTTGGATGATGCCACTCTAGTACAGTGGCTGCTGAAGCAGTTAAAGACTAACTCTGCGCTCAATGGCAAAGAAACAGATTTGTTGAACGAGTACATCGAGTCTCGGCTGTCCCTAATCCGCGATTTAGCTGAGCAGCGCCTAGCACCAGAGCGGTTCTGAGCGCATTAAATCAAAATTGGATAAATATTACAGGAAAGAGCGATCGCTCGGGCCAAAAAATAACCGGCGGCTAGCCAGTACACTTGTCAGGGTGCAACATCGGGTTCAGAATGGTTAATTTGAAGCCGCCGGCTCTTGTAGATTGCCGATCGCAACAGTTCTAGACAGCTACAAGGTAGGATCGTCGAGAAAGCGTTCTACTAAAATCTATGCGTAAATGGGGATTTCTGTTGCTGGCAAGTGTGTTAATGGTGGCACCGTTAGCATCTTGTCGAGATCGATCGATACAAGTCGGACAAAATACAGCAACAACTACGGCTGAAGGCAAATCGAAACAAGGTTCGAGCCGGTTAGATACAATT
>JBDTEI010000361.1:0-11940 GCA_039922675.1 Microcoleus sp. | reverse complement strand
GATGACTATACTTTTACTAGCTATAAAAAGTTTGTAGTAATTACCTTAGTCCTTTCTAGCCGAATTTGGGAGGAAGGACTTGCCTTATTTACTACGAACCGGAGGACTAAAGTCCTTACTACTAACCTGTTTTTATAGGTTCTGCAAGAGAGAGATAATCTAGTTTTACCAGCAATGACAACAACACAACCGAAAACTTGGAGTCAAAGATTTGAATCGGCGCTGCACCCGGCGATCGCCAGATTTAATGCTAGTATTGGCTTCGATATAGAACTGATAGAGTATGACTTGACTGGTTCGGTCGCTCACGCGAAAATGCTTGCCAAAACCGGGATTATTTCCGCAGCAGAAGGCGAACAGTTAGTCAATGGTTTGGAACAGATCCGCCGCGAATACCGCCAAGGTCTTTTTGTTCCGGGAGTTGATGCAGAAGACGTTCACTTCGCTGTAGAGAAGCGACTGACGGATCTGGTGGGGGATGCGGGCAAAAAGCTGCACACGGCTCGATCGCGCAACGACCAAGCCGGCACCGATACTCGTTTGTATTTGCGCGATCGCATCGCCGAAATCCGCGAGCAATTGCGGGAATTTCAAGGGGTTTTGCTCGAAATTGCGGAGCTGAATGTCGAAACTTTAATCCCAGGTTACACGCATTTGCAGCGCGCTCAGCCAATCAGTTTGGCTCATTACTTGTTAGCTTATTTTGAAATGTCCGATCGCGATTGGGAACGCCTCGGCGATGTCTTGAAGCGGGTAAATATTTCGCCTTTGGGTTGCGGTGCGCTGGCGGGGACGACTTTCCCGATCGACCGACACTATACCGCAGAACTCTTGGAGTTTGACAAGGTTTATGCTAATAGCTTAGATGGAGTGAGAGATCGAGATTTTGCGATCGAATTTCTCGCTGCCAGCAGCTTGATTATGGTACACTTAAGCCGTTTGTCAGAAGAAATGATTTTGTGGTCTTCTCACGAATTTGGATTTATTACCCTCAAAGATAGCTGTGCTACGGGTTCTAGCATCATGCCCCAGAAAAAAAATCCCGACGTGCCGGAGTTGGTGCGGGGCAAGGCGGGGCGCGTTTTCGGTCATTTGCAAGCTTTGCTTGTAGTAGTGAAGGGATTGCCTTTGGCCTACAACAAAGATTTGCAAGAAGATAAAGAAGCTTTGTTCGATACCGTCAAAACTGTACAAGGTTGCTTGGAAGCAATGACGATTTTGCTGCGGGAAGGCATCGCGTTTAACACCGATCGCCTCGCCGCTGCCGTTACAGAAGACTTTTCTAACGCTACAGACGTAGCAGACTATTTAGCCGCTAAGGGCGTTCCCTTCCGCGAATCTTACAACCTCGTCGGCAAAGTCGTTAAAACTTGCTTGTCGGGGGGCAAGCTCCTCAAAGATTTGACACTTGAGGAGTGGAAAGACTTGCACCCAGCGTTTGATACAGACATTTACAGCGCGATCACACCTCAGCAAGTGGTGGCGGCTCGCAATAGTTACGGTGGTACCGGGTTTGAACAAGTGAAAAAATCACTGGTTGCTGCGCGCGATCGGATCGCCTAAACATCGTCGTTGAATTCTTGGACAAATTCTGGCTGGCTATCTATCCTTAGAACGATCGTGCTGTGCACTGTAGTTCTAAGTTGGGCAGATAGCCTGACTATATTACTCTTCAGCAGCAGCCATATCTTTGTCCCGTCCGCCGCCGCTCATGGCGCCCATCCCGCCGCCGTTGCCGCCGTCAAATCGCCTTCTCTTGTTGGAGAACATATCTTGATTTCTCCGCTTGCGAAACTTGCGAGCGTATGCTTGATTTCGTTGTGCCTTCTCTTTCTTGAGATTGCGGCGCTTAGCCATTCTGACCTCACTAATAAACATTGACATTCCCCAAGCTTTCGGCGAGGGGATTCTTAAGCTTGACACTCTCAGCACTCTTAGTGACTGAGATTCTTGCTGGGGCGAAGTCACTTGCTTCCGACAGGATTTCTCCAGCCGCTTTAGAGGTGTCTTCTCCCCAAGCATAAATTCCGGTATACCCTACCGTACTTGATCAGTTCTCTTTATGTAGTTAGGTTTTGTTCAAATTTAGCTTTCCTAAACCGCAACACCTATCGGTGTCACTACGCACTCAACTAATCGAGTTAAGTTTTTACGTTGTCTAGTTATACTCAATTTTAGACCGATAACGATTATATCACACCCAGCACTCTTACGGATCGAGAAGAACACTCGCTCGACTGAGAGTCTCTTGAGTCGCTCTTGATCCGGGCCCGATCGGGACGCAATGTTTTTTATTTGCGAAGATATTCTAAAAACTCTTGACAAATACTACAAATGACACTCAATCCCGGTGATATAGCCCCTGTTTTCAGCCTGCCCGACGCTGCCGGCAATGTGGTCAGCCTAGCAGATTTTCGAGGGCGGCGAGTTGTACTCTATTTTTACCCTCGGGATCACACCCCCGGTTGCACCAAAGAAGCTTGCGCCTTTCGCGACATCTACTCGGAGTACGAGTCGCGCAATATTGCAGTGATCGGCGTCAGCACAGACGGGGCAAAATCTCACGCCAAGTTTGCAGCTAAATATCAACTGCCTTTTCCCTTGCTGTGTGACTCAAATGCCGAAATGGCTACCGCCTACGGTTGTTACGGACTCAAAAAGTTTATGGGAAAAGAATTTATGGGTATTACTCGATCGACCTTCGCGATCGCCCCTGATGGTAGGATTGAAAAGATTTACCGCAAACTCAAACCAGAATCTCACGCAAGGGAGATTTTAGCAGATTTGCCAGACCTCTTATCCTGAATGAAAAAATAACAATTCAGACTCCAGAGCTGCGAGCTAGGAGTGTCAATTTCCGTCTGTTTCACAAGCTTTTGAGTTTATGCTTAGATTGTGGCAAATTGTACAAACTGTGCTGGGGCTGATTTTTCGCCATCCCGTTACTGGTACTGCGGTGATTCCCATATTGCCTGACGGGCGAATTGTGTTAATTCGCCGCCGCGACAACGGTCGCTGGGCACTGCCGGGAGGTATGGTGGATTGGGGAGAAGATATTCCGACGACAGTCCGGCGGGAATTGGCGGAGGAAACAGGACTCGATTTAGTCAAAATTCGCCGCTTGGTGGGCGTTTATTCGGCTGCTGATCGAGACCCTCGCCTCCACTCGATTTGTATCGTGGTGGCAGCAGAGGTACAGGGAAAGATGCAAGTTCAGGATAAGCTGGAAATCAGCGAGATTGAGGCTTTTTTGCCGGCATCCCTGCCCGAGGGCCAGCTTAGCCACGATAACGACCAGCACTTGCAGGACTATTTTCAAGGCCTGACAACTTTGGCTTAAATTGTCGGGGTGCGTCACTTTGAGCAAAGTCGCGAATTACCTGACCGTCAAAACTTGCCAGTTATGAGTTTGGAATTAATTTTTAATCTTTCCCTACTTTAATTTATAATCTCTGAACATTAATTTAATCATCTTTTTATTGCTGAATATTAAACCGGATGTACTCACCGCTACGCAATTCTCGGGTCAAACTCTCTTTAGGGAACATCTTCTGGCGCGAAGCCGGCCGAGGCCCAAATTTAGTATTTTTGCACGGTTCTTGGGACGACGGCAGTCAGTGGCTGCGGACGATCGAACTTTTGAGCTCCGACTTCCAATGCTTCGCACCGGATTTGCTGGGGTTTGGCGACTCGGAACGCCCCAATGTTCATTATTCGATCGACCTGGAAGTAGAATGTCTCGCCCAATACCTCGATACTTTGAACCTGCGAGAGGTTTATTTAATCGGTCACTCTGTGGGCGGCTGGGTGGCCGCCAGCTACGCGATCAAATATCCCGATCGAGTTCAGGGTTTGGTGTTGTTGGCCCCAGAAGGCGTCAAGGTTGGTCACAGGCGGGCGCGGTGGCAGACGGCTAGATGGCTTATCGGTCAACCTCCGCTGGCTTACTGGTTGCTGCGATCGATCTATCCAATTGCTAAGTTGCTGGGTAGCCAAAAGAAGATTGACCGACTGCTAAAGTTCAGACAGCAGTTGATGCGGTCCCCAGTTGCCGTGCAGTTGTTGTTCCGGCGGCTGCGGGCTGAAATTACAGCGGAGTTAGTTGATGAGAATTTGCCTTTACTGAAAGCGCCTATTTTGCTGTTGCACGGTTCTGAAGATACCGTCACAGCTTCGTCTCTGTGTCAATCCTATGCTGCTCTGGCCCCTAATGCTGAACTGCAATCTGTCAGTCCGGGGGAAAGCAATTTGCCGCAGGAAGTTCCGGAGATTGTTGCTAAGTATATTCGCGAGTTTGCTAAATAAATTGGTCATTGGTCATTGGTCATTGGTAATCTAATTAGCCTTTAAATTAGACGAGCAATTGCATAAATCTTTAATTAATAGGCTAACCGCAGATGCAAGGCAGATGAACACTGATAAACGCAGATAATTTAAAGATAAGAGAGCTTGGGATTACAAGAGGTCTATTGTTGTCAAAAAATAATCAAATTCTTGTGGGGCGTTGCTCTGAGCATCGCTCGGAATATGCAATTTAGATGCACAATAGCTTAATGACTCATGACCAATGACTAATGACTAATGACTCATTCCCCAAAAAATGGCTGCTGGTGCGTCAATTACCGAGGAAGCTGTATCGGGAAATGCTGCGGTTAGGTATTTTAAAAGCAAAGTTCGATCGCCCCCAGTGACTGCAATTTTGCTATTAGGAAACAAACGCAGCCAATCTTGAATAAAATCCCTAACTCCTGCCACTGCCGCATATACAACTCCGCTGTGAATTGCCCCGGCAGTATCTGTGGCCCAGCGGTGGGGCAGAGTTTCTGGTAAGCTTACTGAGGGCAATGCAGCGGTTTTTTGACCTAGCGACGACAACTGCAAACCCAAACCGGGTAAGATTGCGCCCCCAACTAAGCCCCTATTGACATCAGCCCCGGTAAATGTTAAAGCTGTACCAGCATCTATAAGTAAAACTGGCCAACCTAATTGGTTGCCAGCACCCAGTAAAGCCAAAGCTCTGTCAATTCCCAGGGTTGGATAGAGTCCCCCGATCGGCAACTGGTCTAAAGTAATAATTCGGACTTCAGGATAACTCTGCCAGATGGCTGTTTGCTGCGGAACTACTGATGCCAAAACTAGAGCTAGCGGCACTACAGAAAGTGTGTGAAGGTTAGAAACAGCGGGAGTAGCAGGAATACCAGGGAGATTTTGAGCAGATATTTGCTCGATCGACCTTATCACTGTTTGCACCAAATATTCGGCCTTTTCCTCACAGGAAAGCCCCGAAACAGCATCAGCTTTAAGATGCTCTGTATCCCATGTTTTCTCCAGGATTTTGCCCGCAAATAGTCCCCAGTGCAGCCGCGAATTGCCGATCGCCAAAGCTATTTTAACCTGGTCTTTACCTGTAAATCTATGTGTCAGGTTGCTGGTGCAAGCTGGCGGGCAAAAATTGTCGGCACTTGAGTTTTCCATTTTTATCGATCGAGCGCGAGCGCAACATTGAGCTAAAGATAGATTTTAGATGAATTTTCTTCGCTTAACCTAGCGGGTAGATCTAATTGATATCTGACGAATTTTAAGGGCGCGCGTCTAATTAGTCTGTTCGGCTACAGAAGGGATAATTTATATTTATAAATATTTGTAAACTAAATAATTGCCATGCTCAGGCTGCGTCATTTATAATGTCTTAATATAGTCCAAAATTCCAAGTAGCTGCGATGGGGCTGTTGGCGGGGCAAGCAAATGTGTAAAAAACCAGACTAAATCAAAATACAGTACAAAGGGTGAGTAAATATGTCTTTAAAAATACAACAACAAGAAAACCCCGGGCCGAGATTAACTTCGCGGTTGCCTGAACCTGAAAACTGGAGCCAGCAAGAAGGTCTTTTGCTGCCGGAAGTAGATCAACAAAAAGTCCTAATTGTACAGATGCAGCAGCAAGTTCAGCTATCAAATTTGCTGAACCAAATTAATAACGAAATTCGCAGTACGCTGGACATCGAACAAATTTTAACATCGGGTTGCAGATTGCTGGGACAAGCGCTAGAGTGCAGCCGCGTCAGCATTTTAGTCAAAGAATCCAATACAGAAAAAATTTTAGTCACGCGGGGAGAGTACAACGCGGGGGACTATCCGATACAACTGGGCATGAAAGTACCGATTACTGACAACCCGCACTTGACTGCTGTGG
This sequence comes from Microcoleus sp., assembly GCA_039922675.1. GTDB lineage: Bacteria > Cyanobacteriota > Cyanobacteriia > Cyanobacteriales > Microcoleaceae > Microcoleus. Next base: position 5,747 of record JBDTEI010000361.1, on the reverse strand, counting down.
TGTGTCAGCAAGAGTCGCTAGCATTAACGAAGTTTCTCGATTTTCCGGGATTGAACCCACAAACCCGACAAATTGCCGAGGCTTTGGAGATTAAGTCAATGCTGGCAGTCGCTACTCGCTATCAAGGTGAAGTGAATGGCATAATTGGCTTGCATCAGTGCGATCGCGAACGAGAATGGACTGATTGGGAACGGCAACTTTTAGAAGGGGTAGCATCGCAATTGGCGATCGCGATCAATCAAGCCAAACTCTACAGCAAAACCCGTCGCCAAGCCGAACAAGAATCTCTGTTGCGGCTGATCGGCAACCAAATTCGCAGTACCTTGGATCTGGGAACTATCCTGCAAACAGCGGTGAGGGAAGTCCGCCAACTGTTGCAGTGCGATCGAGTAATTATGTACCAGTTTGAAGACAACTGGCAGGGAAAAGTTGTGGTTGAAGACATGACGGTTCCTTGGCCTTCAATTTTAGGAGATATGGGGGCAGATAAGTGTTTCAGGGGAGATTACGCCGAGCTTTACCAGCAAGGGCGAGTCAAAGCAATTAATGATATTTTTAATGCTGGTTTGGAGCCGTGTCACGTTGATTTTTTAGACCGCTTGCAGGTAAAAGCTAATCTGATCGTACCGATTGTTACATCCAGAAGCGAAGAAAATTCACAGTCTCCAGCCGAAAGTTCTAATTTCAAATTTCCTGGTAAACTGTGGGGTTTGCTGATTGCTCACGAGTGCGGAGATACCCGCAACTGGGAGCAGGAAGAAACGGAGTTGCTGTCGCAGCTAGCCGACCAAATGGCGATCGCAATTCAGCAAGCAGAACTTTACAGCAAAGTCCGAGAAGCTGCGGTCAAATCTCAAGCTCAAACCCAGCAATTGCAAGCAGCCCTGCAAGAATTGCGATCGACACAGCAGCAATTGATCCAAACCGAAAAAATGTCTGGCTTGGGGCAAATGGTGGCTGGAATTGCTCACGAAATTAATAATGCTAACAATTTCATTCACGCCAATTTGTTTCACGCTCAAGAATATTTTAAAGTCTTGAATGAAGCTCTCGAACTTGCCGGGAATGCCTGCCCGGAAGCAGCGGAAGCACTTGTCAGAATCAACGAAGAACTAGAACTGGATTACATTCGAGAAGACTTTGGTAAACTGCTCAATTCCATGCGGGAAGGCAGCGGCCGGATTCGCTCGATCGTGACGACGTTGCGAAGTTTTTCTCGCTTAGACCACGCTGAATTTAAAGCTGTAGATTTGCATGAAGGTTTAGAAAGCAGTTTATTGATGCTGCAAAATAAGCTAAAAATAAATATTAAAATTGACAAACAATACGGAAGTTTGCCACTAATAAAATGTCATGCAGGTCAAATCAACCAAGTATTTTATAATTTGATTGACAATGCTTTAGATGCGATCGACTCAGCGGGCCAACCGGGAGAATTAACCATCCGCAGTTGGCAAAGCGAGCCGGACTGGGTAACAATCTCTGTCCGCGATACCGGAAATGGCATTCCGGCGCAAATTCAAGACAAGATTTTTGACCCGTTTTTTACTACTAAACCTGTGGGGAAAGGTACTGGTTTGGGACTTTCTGTGTGCTATCAGGTAATTGTGCAAGCTCACGGCGGCCGGATTCGGTGCGTTAGTGAGGTGGGCGGAGGAACTGAGTTGATTGTAGAGTTACCGCTGACAAATTAGAGGAGGGTAAGTGTATAATTCCTGCTTTAGTCAGATTAAGCCTGTTTTGTCACTCTGGCAGTAGTATAGAACCCATTTGACATCTTTTAGCGATCGTCAATCACGTTACGGAGCAGCAATAAACTTGGTTTTTTACCATCGCATTTTTAATGGAATCAGATTTAACTTACGCCCTAACCTCAATTTTCAGGAATTCCCAACTGGGTGATGCTTAGACATATAAAATTATGAGTATTTTTACTCATAATTGTCTCTCCTGATTCACTTTTGCCCGCTGAATCAGTGAAAGCTGCCTCTTGGGGGGCCAAAATCTAGGATTTAAGCTCTCCTCTACAGATGTGGAAAACCCCCTTTTTATAGGGCTGAAAAAAAGATCGCAATTTTTCCGGATAAAACTTATTGATGATGAAAGTTCAATATATCTATGTAAATAGGGCTTGCTGAAAAAGTGTACGCAGTGGAAAAACGAGGCTACACAGCTTGAAAAATAGTAGGTTTATTCGTAAATTCCCAAATGCAAGCCAGATCCGAACAACCAAGGTGCAAGGGTTTTGAGCATCTATAATCCTATAACTTGCACTTCTTTGAGCCAAAAAAGCTTGAACCCCTTATCTGGCAGGCTTTCTAGATTTATTCAGCAAGCCGTAAATAGGTGTAATTATTTACACTCAACATTCGATCGGGGGCAATAATACCTTCAGATGCTTATTGGGCAAGCATTTTTACTTGATTTACTTGCACGTATGAGGAGATTTTTCTTGCAGTGACAGATCGCTACAAGAAAGCCCAACCTCTGGTTTTCAGTGACTTCTAATCCTTAATTACTCATCATCAAAGGAGAAGCTATGGCTACTTCATTCACTGGTTCTTTGGGTACAACCACTAATTACAGCAGCATTAGTGACCTAATTACACAATGGCCTACTGCCGCCCAGAATCAAGGCATCCAACTGTCTGGGATAGCTTTTGATGGCGCGGAAACGAACTACACTAACCCTACTGCCATCAGCAACCTCACCTTAGCAACGAACGAAAACCCTAAAAGCTGGTTGAGCTACGGCAGTCCCGGTGGTATTGGTGTCCCATCTGATTATCCTGGTTGGTTTACCGATGTCAATAAAGTTCGGGCGGAAATCAACTATGACCCCAACACCGATAAATCTCAGGTGCTGAAGGTGAAATGGGCAGATAACAAAGAAATTACTAGCGCCACGATCGACCTGAGTGGATTACTTCCCAAATCAAGTTCTACTACAGTGAACGATCAAGGCAATGAAGTTGGTTTGCTGCAAATCTTCAATAATGGGGTTTTGGTACCGGCTACCAATTTTACGATTACTCGCCTCAACGCTCCTACCACTCCAAAACCCCTCTCTCTGTCTTCAAATGGAGTGACTTTTATTGCCGATCGTACCGATGGCGATTTCCAATTCAAGGTGGAATCAAATTCCACTAGCGTCGCTTTTGACGAACTGCGGTTCTCCGCCAAAGCCTACGATAGCCCCACCTCTGGCTACGCCACTAGCACCTCCATCAAAAGCGATAGTTCCGACTACCTAGTGCGGAGTATTCAATATCAAGGCCTTGATGTGACGCCGACGCCAACTCCGACGCCAACTCCAACGCCAACTCCGACGCCAACTCCGACGCCAACTCCGACAGCTCCAAGTATCTTCCAGTTCCAGCAACCAAATTACACGGTGGCTGAAGGCGGCGTGGCGACGATTAACGTTACTCGCACCGGTGGCACGGCGGCTGCATCGATTAACTACGCTACTCTTGACGGTTCGGCAAGTTCAGCAGGCACAGCAGTGGATTACACTGCCGCGACGGGGGTGTTGAATTTTGCTGCGGGGCAAACAAGCGCTAGTTTCCCCGTGACGGCTTTGACTGATTCGATTTTGGAATCGCCGGAAACGGTGAATTTGGTGCTCTTCGGTGGCAATGTCGGCAGTAGTCCGTCAATTTTGACGATTCTGGATGTGCCGCCAACTGGGACGACGCCAACTCCGACGCCAACTCCAACTCCGACGCCAACTCCGACGCCAACTCCGGGGACAACTCCTGCGGCAACTACGTATTTCTTCAGTGCGGCTAATTACAGCGTCAACGAGGGCAGCACTGCGCCGATTACCATCAATCGCAGTGGCAACCTTTCGCAACCGAGTGCGATTTTGTTCCGCACGGCTGACGGTAGTGCTCAGTCTACCGGTTCTCAACCGGATTACAACAGTGTGACTCAAGGGGTCTTTTTTGCAGCCGGACAAACTAGCGCACAAGTTTCGGTTCAAACTTTATTTGACAGTCTCCCGGAGCCTACTGAAACGGTAAATTTGTTCTTGAGTGGTGGCAGTTTGGCTAGTCCGTCACTGGCAGTTTTGAGCATTATTGATCCTACTGTTGTGGCTCCGACTATCTTCTTTTACGGTTCGTCTCCCGATCCTATTACTGATGGTGGTTCTGGAACTTTTACGATTAATCGGACTGGCAATACTTCGGTTTCGGCTTCGGTCGACTATTTGATTCCTCCTCCTGGTACTGGTCAACCTATGAACTTCATAGACTACACCATTAATCCATTTGGGAATTTTAATGGAGGCACGGTTAACTTTAATCCCGGTCAAACTAGCGTTAGTCTGATGATTAACAATCCTCTTGGTTTAACTGGTGGGACGGTGAGTTTAGGCTTTGGCCCAGGTGCGAATATCGGCAATCCGCCAAACACTCAAATTACTCTGATTTAAGGCTGTTAGTAGGGCAAGGAATCCTTGCTCTACTAATATGTCCCGCAAATAGTTAGGGCTTGCTGAATAATCGAGCGCATATTGCGTCGCCTGGGTTTCGAGCGCGCGATCGAGAATAAAGTGCAAGATAAACAGGTAAAATAGGTGAAAACCCGTGCATCACCACCTACGATTATGTACAAAAAAGCTGAGCTTGCCGGAAGCCCCCCATCCGAGTTTTAACTGCCTTTCGGAGGAAAGTTGTCTGCTGACAACCGTTGGGTAAAAATGGGCGAACTAATTCCGTGGTCAGAATTTGAACCAGAATATGCTGAAAACTTCCCCACAGAAATGGGGGCACCCGCCAAATCCTTTCGGATGGCGTTGGGAGCATTAATTATCAAAGAGAAACTGGGAATTAGCTCCGAGTGAAACTGTCGAACAGATCCGTGAAAACCCCTATCTGCCATACTTTATCGGTCAATCAAGCTACAGTAACGAGCTGCCATTTGATCCATCACTATTAGTACACTTTCGCCAACGGAGGGTAGTAATAAATATGTAGTGATTAGATCTTTATTGGCTCAAAACATAGTTGTAATGATGGATAAAATACCAAATAGCACCAATATGGTTTTCTAACTTTTTAGAAAATCAAAGAGTCTTTCTTACGAGCCGAGAAACACGTTGGCGCAAAGTATTATTAAATCTTTCAATGTGATTAGTTTTTCCACTGTCTTTACCAACTGGCTGATGGCGTTTGCTTGGAAAAATACAAGCATAGACCGCCCAAAAATCTGTATAGAAAACAGCACATTGTCGATCTACCGGAGGTAGAGAATTCTATAATTGTTTTGCTCCTTCTTCGCTGCGATCCCCAATATAAACACCAATAATTTCTCTGGTCTCTCTATCCATTGCTAACCACACCCATTGCTTATTTTGTTTGCAATCTACAAATGACCATAGTTCATCACATTCAACATTCAATTTAACTTTTTTTTAGGCTTAACCTTTACCACCCGATCGATTGAGGCATATTTATTATTTACGTAATCCTGTAATTATTTTTGAGAAACACCCGTGCTTCTAGCTATACCAGCCAAAGAAATCTTCTCCAAAAGAAGTCGATCGATTAAATTTTTTGTTTCCGAAGCTCATTACTTTGTTTGTAGGATTTTCGACAAATTGGCGGCCGCAACTTTGACATTTGTATTTTGGTTGTTTATTGTGAATTCTACCATTTTTAGCTATGTGAATTGAACCACGATCGGGGCAATTTGGTCGTAATAATAGCATATTATATGACTAAATTAAGGTTGGCAAATAT
>JBDTEI010000360.1:0-15138 GCA_039922675.1 Microcoleus sp. | reverse complement strand
CGCTGAAAAAGCCGAATTTACAAATTCTGTTGCTAATTTAGGTCTTGGCATAAAGTCTGAAAATGCAAATTACAAATACTCAATTAGTACGGAAAACAATGCTGTATTTAGTTATGGAGTTTCGCGCAACCCTAATTTCAAAAGTTTTGTGGGAGGAGTTTTTTTAATAGAAAATACCACCCAAAAGATTCTCTGTCAAGCTAATGCTGCTAGCACGACAAAACCAGCTAATCCTACTAATAAGAATGGTACTTTAGCCTGCGGTGCTAATACGATAGAAGTTTCTCAATTGTCACCAACGGTTAAAGCCTCTGAAGCAGATGAAACAGAAGGCAAACAATATGTTAGCTCAATGAATAAAGCTCAGCAAGCTTACTATGCTGAGAATGGTGAATTTACGAATTCCCTTCCCAATCTAGGTCTTGGTATTAGATCGGAAACTGCGAATTACAAATACTCAATTAGTCCGGAAAACCAAGCTGTGTTTAACTACGGAGTATCGAAGCAAGGTAAGCTCAAAAGTTTGGTGGGAGGAGTTTTTTTGATAAATGATACTACCACAGGAATCACAACAGTCAGAATCCTGTGTCAAACTAAAACTAATGGTGCTAGTACGACAAAACCAGCTAATCCTATTAATCAGAATGGTACTTTGGTCTGTGGTGCTAATACGGTAGAAGTTGTGCGATAAATGCAAAAATTGTGGAACAGGCTCTTATAGCCTGTTCTTAGGCCTTAAACAATCAAGCTGGATAATCTCAACCGACTTGTTCGATATACTGAGCGAGATCGTCGCGCAGGCGGCTGAGTTCGGCTTCGGTGGTGACGCGCAGGCGATCGTCCCTAACCGTAATCAGCACTTTCGCAGCAAAGGGAGTCGCCCAGATATTCGGGTTGCAGAAAACCTCCAAAAATACATCCCCTGCATACCGATATTCCATCGGTTTTTGGGGAGAAGCTTTAGCACCAGCGGTTTTGGCTGCTACGGCTTTCAAGCTGTCCATCAAAGTGGCGATCGCGCTTTGCAAATCCCGCGCAGCTTGCGGGGAAAAACTAAACGAGACAGAACCCTCAACTAAATTCAGTGTCAGCGGAGAAAGAGACATGGGCAATGAAATTTAACATACGATTGTTAATGATAAAAAATATAGTAACTCAAAAGAAGTACATTCTAGCTCAATTCCACTGCGAGAATGCTATTAATTAAAACTTCTCTCAACAAGCTCAGGTAAATTAATGAATATAAATCTAGTCGCTACCTAGATTCTGCAATACTTTTAACCTTTTATGACTTGATAAGCTTTAAACTAGAAGCCAGAAAACTTGATGGCTGATAGAGGAGATTCTATGGTTGCCGATAACCGTTCCGAAGTCCGCAAGGTTTTAATCATTACCTTATTGCTAAACTTGCTAGTGATGGCAATTAAAGCAGCCGTGGGATGGCTGACTGGTTCCCTGAGTTTGCTGGCAGATGCTTTGCACAGCGTCACTGACAGCGCTAGTAATATTTTAGGATTGGTAACTAATCATTATGCCAATCCGCAACCCGATCGCGATCATCCCTACGGACACCAAAAATATGACGCTCTCGGAGCTCTGGGAATTGCGGTTTTTCTGGGAATTGCCTGTTTTGAAATTCTCAGCGGTGCTGTCGAAAGGCTGCTACACGGCGGTAAAGTTGTCAAAATATCCCCCAATGAACTGTGGATTTTGTTGCTCGTACTGGGGATCAATATCTTTGTTACCTTTTACGAGCGCGGAGTTGGTAAACGTCTCGGTAGCGCGCTTTTGGTGGCTGACGCCCAGCACACGATGAGCGATGTTTGGGTAACAATTATGGTTATGGGCGGGTTGATCGGTGTTTGGCAAGGGGAGGTTTTAAAAATACCTCAACTGCAATCCCTGGACGTGTTTTTGTCTTTTCCTGTAGCTCTTTTGGTATTTAGCAGCGGTTGGAAAGTTTTAAGGGAAAATTTGCCTTGGTTGGTGGATGAAATGGCGATCGCCCCGGAAGTTATTCAGGCGATCGCTATGGATGTGCCCGGAGTTGTTAACTGTCACTCGATCGCCTCCCGCGGCCTAATCGGGCGTCAAGTGTTTATTGATATGCACATGATTGTCGCTGCTGTGGATGTAGAAACTGCTCACCGGATTACAGAAGAAGTAGAAGCCCGTTTGGAAGAACGTTTCAGCCCTGTACGCATCTTAATTCACGTTGAGCCGCCGGCTTACCATTCCGACCAAATTAGCTACGACGCCCAAGAGAAGGAAGAAGCAACGGATGAGGAAAGAATAAGACCTGGCCATTGAAACCACGTCTATACAGAAAAAACCCGAGCTGAGAGGGGTTGAAGAGTGCGCGGTGAAAATTACCTTTTTTTCTGCAACCCGCGTCGGCGGGTTTTGTTTTTGTAGGCGCGGTTTCAACCGTACGTCCGATCTTAATTTAGTGGCAGTTTTCCACAGGAAAAAGGGGGTTTTCCACAGAAATAGGCAAGTTTTCCACAATAGTTTTAATAATTATCGATCGAAAGACTATTGGTACAAGTTCCAAGTATTTTGCATTTCTACAGCCATTTTCTGTCGCAAGTCCCAAGGTAGCAGAATTTCGACTTGTGAGCTCAAAGCTCGCAACCACCGAGCGCGAGTAGTAGTCTGTCACTCGATAAGTGACTTGATAGTAAGCATCGTCGGTTCGGCGAGACTGGAGGATTTACAAAAGAGCCGATCGCTCTTGTGGATCGGGGGTGTATTGTTTGATTAATCTGGCGGCGCGATCGTACTCTATGGCGGTACAGGTATGGTGAATGCTGATTCCTTGTAGGTAGGATTGGGCAAAAGCGCGATCGAACCGCAATACCATCAGTGTATAGCGGTTCTCAAAAAAGTGAGGAGAGCCTCATGCCCTATGCCGGATAGTGCCTGATATGAGAGCTCGAAAGGCTATATGAACTATTTCCTGCTGGTATGCGAACAGTAAAAATAGACCCTTTTCCCTCCTCGCTTTCTACCAAAATCTCGCCGCCCATCATCTGACAGTAATGGCGGCTAATACTCAGCCCCAATCCAGTGCCGCCGTACTGGCGCGTCGCCGAACAATCAGCTTGCGCGAATGCTTCAAACAATTTGTGCTGCTGTTCCTCAGACATTCCAATGCCGGTATCTTTAACTCGAAAGCAAATCCAATCCGATGCTTGAAAATTAGCAATTGGACAAGCAATCGAAATCGAATTCGCCTCGCCCGCAGCCATTGAATTTTCAACACCCGACAGCTTGGTGACATTCGATTCTCCGGTTCCCTCAACGCGGCTGACGCTGACTTTCACTCTCCCGTTTTTTGTAAACTTAGCAGCATTACTCAGCAGGTGCAGCAGCACTTTCCGCACTTTCGCCAAATCTGCGTGCATGGTGCCGACAGTTTGACTATCGCACTCTATTTCTAAAACATTGCCATTCTTTTGTACAGACAATTTCACCGCAATCGACACATTCTCAAGCAGGGATTCGATGTCAAACTCTTCAATGTCGAGGTTCATGCCCCCTGATTGAATTTTCGACAAATCGAGGATGTCGTTAACCAAACATAGCAAGTGCGTGCCTGCATTCTGAATCTTGTCTAAGTCGGTAACAAAATCTTTGCACCCGGAGTCCCTGGCATCTTCTAAAAGTAGTTGACTGTAGCCAATAATCGCGTTTAAAGGCGTCCGCAACTCGTGGCTCATATTTGCTAAAAACTGGCTTTTAGCAGTGCTAGCGGCTAAAGCCTCTTCCTTAGCTTGTTCCAATTCATTTGTATGTTCCGAAACTCGCTCGATCAGGTGATTGAGAGACACAGCTAATGAGCCTATTTCGTCTTCTCCTGTGACGGGGACTCGCAAATCAAAATTCGACTCTGCGGTCACTTGTTCGGCCACCTGAGTGACTCTGACGACTGGTTTGGCGATCGCCCTACTGGTGCGGCAAGCTACAATTCCAGCCAGCCCTACCGACAGCAGCATACTAATCATAATTATGCCCTTTTCGATTCCTTGGGCATCCTCCATCACTGCACCGCCTTGCCACTCTTGCTGCTGGGCAATATCGAGGATTTTCCTCAATTCCTGAAGGTTGCCTTCAAGCTGTTTTGCACCTTCTCGGCTTTCTGTGGCTAACAATTTTCTGACCGACTCTATCTTCCGAGGCGACAGTTTCGATTGCTGGATTTGCTGCAAAGTCGAGTTGAGAGTATCGGCGTAGGATTCTAAATTTTCCGTACAATCTTGCAGTAAAGTTTTGAGAGCTTCCGGCTTTGCTGCCAGCCAAGCTGGTTGACTGTCGGCAAACTTTTCTAGGCGCAACCGCAGGTTTTTTGTCTTAATAATACTCTTGACAAACTGCTGTTTTTGCAGTTCCAGCTTAGCGGAATTATCTACAAAATAATCTAGCTGGGTTCCCTGCAATTGTGCCGCCAGCGCTGCTTCTTGAAAATTGCCTAGCAATTGCGCTTGTAGGTGAGCATCCTTGAGTTGTTTTAATCCTTTTTCTTGGTGGTATTCGGCAATTGCCAGTCCGCTCATGGAGCCAAGAAAGCCGATTCCTATTGCCAGTAAATACCCGTAGCCAATTTTTTGATAGATGGGCAAACCGCCAATTTTTAAAGGCAAATTTTTGCTAATCTTCAAGGAGGCTTTTTCTACCAAATCATGGATAGATGATTTTTCGGATTCGGTTTCTACAGAAGCAACTTGTTCGGAAATAAAGAGCCGCATCGCTTTACCTAAATTGCTATTTCTGGGGTTGTTTTTTGGCAATATAGGTTTTGCCTGTTGGTTTAATGGTTCCAAATCGGGATTTACCTCGCCCTTGCCTTCCCAAACGGCAACCGATAAACTTGCTTCCTTCCCTATTTTTTTGAGCAAGTTAATTTTTGACATATGCAACCGCTGTATTCTGTTAAAATCTACCACTCTCTTAAGTTCTCCAAAGGGAAAATCTTGTCTGTTTTACAGTAGACATCTGCGAACAAGTATCTGAAACTCTTGTCGAGTCTGAGCAGAAACTTAAATTCGGTTGATGTCTAATTGATAATTCGGCTGTTGATGGCTGTTGCCAAATTACTTTTTCGACTGGTAAAAGTCTCCAGCAGGCAAAAAAAAGAAAGATTTATTCCGGCAGCGAATTATTGCCCCAGGGAATGTTACACGCAGAAAATTCTGTGTGATACGTTTTGCCTGTGATTCGCCCAAAGCTGATATTGTCTCTTGACAATGCACCCGATTCCTCAGCTTTGGAGTGTTGCTGCCAGCAATGCGACGATTGCTTGACGGTTTGTGTTGCGTATCCGACTAATTAATACCACAGAATGTCACAAATGCGGCAGCCGATCGAACTTTTGCACCCTGGCGATCGACTTTTGGCATCTCTGCCCCGCAAGACAAGTCTGAGGCGAAGTCATCTAAGTTTAGTATAACTTTATGACTTATCAAAAGAAACTGGGCTCCTGCGGGTTAACTATTGCAATTGCGAGCTCTGGAGTAGCGATGGTCAATTCGATCGCTCCTGTTAATACCATTTCAACAAAATAATGCAACTCCCTTGCTCGTGCTTCAAACCCCTAGACAATAAGTCATTCCCAAATCTAAAATCTAAAATCTAAAATTGCATAACTTACCGTTTCTACCCAAAGCTTCATCTGCCAATTCCAAAATCCAACGATTCGGCCTGGCTTGGGATCTGGCCGCGAGCACTCCAGCCCAAGCTTCCTGTTCTTTACCCCGACCCAACACCGCAGCACAAACAGTCAAAGCCACGGCCGTTGAACGGCTGATGCCGCTTTGGCAGCAGACGAGCAAATTGCCTGGGCGCGCCGATATTTTGAGGGCGAAGTCAATAATTTGGAGTACGTCATCAAGTGTAGCCAAGACTCGATCGGGGTCGTCAACGGGGGTTTCGATGTCGTTAAATTCTAACCGCAGTCGGTTCGGGACTTTGTGAAAAGTTTTGGGATCGGGTACGCCCGGAGTGCCGATCGAGATCACGTATTGGAGCTGCCGCCCCGCAGCGCGATCGATAATGTATTCATCGGCTTCTGCTTCCGAAGCAATCTGAATTTTCGGCAGTTTTTCACCCGACAAATCCGTAGCAGATTCCTCCTCAAAATAAACTGTTTGTACCTCAGCGCCGACATCCGGCAAATATTGGGCAGCCAGCGCCCGAACGTCAGCAAATTCGCGGTTTAAAGCTGCTTCCAGAGCTAAAATAGCAGCCATCGAGCCAATTTGACCGAGGGATTTAACAGCCTTTTGGCGCACTCCAGAGGTTTCGTCTTCCAGCAGCCGCACCAAACCTGCTACAGCCTGGTCTGTCCCAATCTGCCCCAAAGCAGCAGCAACTCTCCAGCGCACATAGGATTCGCTGTCGCCGATCGCGATCACCAGTCCCGCAGCCACCATTTTTTGCAAGTTAGCATCTCCAGCTATATTGATGTTCCCTAGGGCAACAGCAGCCCTGCCGCGCACGAAAATGTCTCGATCCGAGAGCGATCGGATGACCGCCACCGCAGCCACCTCGCTGCAAATTTCCCCCAAGGCAGAAACTGCACTCCCGCGCACGTCTGAGTCTTGATGGTTGAGGGCTTGCAGCAGTCCGGCCACAGCCTTTTCCGTGCCGATTTGTCCCAAAGCCTCGGCGGCCCTCAAAGAAACTGCATAGGAGTCGGGATCGTGGAGCAATTCTACTAAGCGGGGTACTGCGTCGCGATCGCCGATTTTCCCCAAAGCCGCCGCCGCCCTAGCGCGGACGAGGTGATTTTCGTCTCTGAGGGCGTTCAGCAGCCCCGGAACCACCTCAGACACGCCGATTTTCCCGCAGTTGACGGCGGCCCGCCAGCGCACCTCGGAGTCTTGATGTTTGAGGGCTTGGATCAGTGCGGGGACGGCTGTTTTCGGGTTGATTTTGCCTAAGGCCCAAACCGCCCAGGCGCGCACCCCGGAGGTTTTGTGGTTGAGGGCTTTAATCAGTGCGGAGGCTGCTGGTTTCGAGTCGATTTCTCCCAGGGCCCAAGCCGCCCAAGCTTGCACTTGGGAATCTTCTGATTCGAGCGATCGGGTTAATTCAATTACTGCCACCCTTGAGCCAATTTTCCCGATCGCCCGAATGCAATGAAGGCGCACGGCACTTTCTTTGTGGTTCAATTCTTTGACCAGCATCGGAATTGCCATATCGGAATTTGTTAGTGCCAACAGTTGAATTTTGAGCAGCGGCGAAGTTTTGATTTTTTCGATTAACTTTATTGTTGCTGTTTGAAATTCAGGCTTTACGGTTCCTGCTAGCTTCGAGCCAAGTTTTAAATTTACTTTTAGGGCTAATTTTACTACGCGCAAAGCCAGACTTTGCTGTTCTACTTGCGACAATATTGTTGCCAGTGCGTGCATCCCTTGTCTTTGTTTCAAATATTTTTGGTTGAATTCAGCATCGCTGAGCTCTGGTAGCTGTTGGATGAGGGTTGCTGCTGAGTTCATCGATTTATCCTCATATTTTGGCGATCGTGTGAGATTGCTCTTTTAAACTCGGTTTCTTTGAAAAAATACGGCTGCACCTACAAAACTCAACTTATAAAACAACTTGCACCACTTATAAAATATGTCCGCTTAGACTATTTTAACCAATCCCAAATCATTGATTATCTGTTTTTGGGGCGATCGGCTTAACAATTAGTAGCGCTTGCTGCTGGGCATCCCTGCGCTCTTCTCTCTGGCGAGCTTCGCTATATCATTTTATACCAGATTGGCTGCAAATATCGATCGCCTCCGTTGAACCCAACTAACCGGAAACAGCCAGATTTTCATACAGTCTGTCAGCGAGCATAGGGCCCATTTTTCAAAGCCTCAGCCAAAGCATTACCGTTATCTCGCAAACCTTCGTAAAAAAACAGCACTTCTCCTGGAATGCCGCGAGCGCGGTTGTAAGCAATTACTTGCAACAACAGCTCCGGATTCATGCTATAATTGCTGCCTCGATTCGCCAACAAAACACCGGGCGACACGCAGTGCAGTTGCTCGCAGGTAAGTTGTCGATCGATCAGTCGATCGACCAATTGTTTGTAACCGTTAAAATCGCGGCGGTAAAACTGCGGGTGAAGCAGATCAACCAACTTTTTGTCAACCCAAGACTTAGAATCTTGCAAATATTCCACCAGTCCCCATTCATAAGGACTCGGCGACATCGACAGCAACAAATCAGGATTAATAGCCTTCAATTCTCGGTGCAAGCGAGCCACAAACTCAGTAATTATACCAGCGCGCCAGTGCAGCCAATGTTGCTCTCTCGGATTCTGTGGCGCTTCTCTCCCGCACTCTTGGAGGTAGCGTTTAACCGTTTTTGCGTCATAACCGCCTTCACAGGGTAGCGCAATGCGATCGTCTCCTTGAACGCCATTTACCGGATAATTCCTAGCAACTTCCAGCATCAACCCTAGCAAAAAATCTTGCACTTCCGGGTCGAGAGAATTCATCCATTCAAACTTATTTTTTTTAAGTAAATTGCCGTTACAATCGCGCGCCGCCCACTCAGGTTTCTGCGCGAGCAAATGACCGCCATTGAGATTGTAAGAACTCACAAATCCGTATTCAAACCAAGGAATAACTTTTAAGCCAACTCTGTTAGCTTCAATAATTAATTCTGCCAAAGGATCGCGACCTTGATAGCGCGCGTCAATTTCAGTCCCAAATTGTTCGCGCATAATTTGAGAAGGATAAGCAGTAAAACCCCGGTTCCAAACTACAGGAAATACTGTATTAAATCCCGTATCGGCGAGAAAGTCCATTGCGTCTGCAATCCGCTGTTTTGAAGTGAGAACTTTGCAGTCGGTGCTGGGTATCCAAACCCCGCGAATTCCGGAATTGTAAGGCGTTGCTAGATTGGGCGCGGAAAATTTACCAGCAAATTGCTGTTTTAGTCCCGAAGCAAAATTGCGAGTCGCTGACTGGAAAGAAGGAAAAAATGGCATTTAGTGTATTTTGGCAAGGTGCGTCAGCCATTAGCCGATCGACTATACAGAAAAAAACGCGCTACTGCACCCTACGGAACTTATATCCTGTCGGCTAATTACCCACAATCAAGGTGTTTGTAGTGAAGACTTGAATCCTCACTACAAACCGATAAGGGCGCCCAGCGCACCCTAAAATTGTACTATTTAGCTACTCCAGACAACTTCTGGCTCAAGGCTTCCTTCAAAAGCTCTGCCTTATCAGTTTGCTCCCAAGGTAACTCTAAATCAGTGCGTCCGAAGTGACCGTAAGCCGCCACATCTTGATAGAAACGGCCGCCTCTTTCAGCAGGCAAATTCTGCAAGTTAAATGCCTGAATGATTCCCGCAGGACGCAGTTCAAAAAGCTGCTTGACAACTTCCAAAAGGCGATCGTCATCAACCTTACCAGTGCCAAAAGTTTCGATCATCATGCTAACAGGGCGCGCTACGCCGATCGCATAACTCAACTGCACTTCGCACTTTTGGGCCAAACCAGCAGCCACGATATTTTTAGCAACGTAGCGACAAGCATAAGCCGCGCTGCGGTCTACCTTCGTGGGGTCTTTCCCAGAAAAAGCCCCGCCGCCGTGACGGGAATAGCCGCCGTAGGTATCGACAATAATTTTGCGGCCCGTCAAACCCGAATCTCCTTGAGGCCCGCCGACGACAAATTTGCCAGTGGGGTTGACAAGGAAACGAGTTTCTGCATCCGGCTTGACGCTAATATCGGCAAACACGGGTTCGACAACAGCAGTCCAAAGGTCTGCTTTAATTTTGGCTTGAACTGCGGCCGTGTCAGTAATTTCGCCGATCGCCTCAGTGTGCTGCGTAGAAATTAAGATCGTATCAATGCCAACAGGTTTGCCATCTTCGTAAATTATGGTAACTTGGCTTTTGCCGTCGGGACGCAGGTAAGGTAATTGACCGGTTTTGCGGACTGCGGCCAGTTGACGGCAAATCCGGTGCGCTAGACTGATCGGCAGAGGCATCAATTCCGGCGTTTCGTTGCAAGCAAAGCCGAACATCAAGCCTTGATCGCCAGCGCCGATGGCATCCAACTCCTCTTCACTGGATTGTTCCCGACTTTCGTGAGCCGTATTCACCCCTTGGGCAATATCGGGAGACTGAGAGTCCAGAGCCACCAACACCGAACAGCTATTAGCAGAAAATCCGTTGTCAGGGTGGATATAGCCAATATCGGCTATTTTTTTCCGCGCCAACTCTATGTAATTTACGTGAGCTTTGGTGGTAATTTCGCCCGTCAGCAGCATCAAGCCCGTGTTGACGACAACTTCGGCTGCGACGCGACTTTTAGGGTCTTCGGTCAGCAAGGCATCTAAAATCGTATCTGAAATTTGATCGCAGATTTTATCAGGATGGCCTTCGGTGACGGATTCAGAGGTAAACAGGTAGCGGCGTGACAATGATTATTTCTCCTTTGATGGGGGCGAATCCTGCACGAAATCGACGGCAGACGACTGACTTTTCAGGTAGAGGCACAGAATCATCGCGTCTGGGCCGCCGGAAAATTTATGTCGGTCGGCAGAAGAGTTGCAGCAGGGTTTGAAATTGCCTAAAGTGAAACCACTATAGCAAAGTCAGTCGTGGGAAGTCCCGAAAAACTTAGATTTTGTAGGATTGTCAATAAGTCTTTGACAGCGATCCTCTACCCCCCTAACCTGACCGAAAATTTGGGTGCAAGCCCCGTCCTTCTAGGACGGCTTGAATTTAAGGACTTTGAAAAAATGTCTGGTCGTTAGCTCAAGGTGTGGTATAGTGGAATAAGGAGGTAATAAAAGTGTTAAATCTAATCTACGAATTTAAACTAAAACCCACGGCAGAACAGATACCCATTTTTGAGGAATGGTTGGAACGATGTCGCAAGGTTTACAATTACGCTTTAGCAGAACGTAAGGACTGGTTTAGATCCCGTAGCTGTCAGATTAACGCTTGTTCCATTCGATCGGAATACATTATTCCAGCCGAAACTAAACGCCCGACTTACGCGAGTCAGTGTAAGAGTTTAACCACGGCTAGAGCGAATATACCCGGATTAAGAGCCGTCCAAGTACACGTTTTACAACAGACATTAAAACGGCTTGAGCAAGCTTATGTCGGTATGTGGGAGCAAAATCACGGGCATCCGCGCTTTAAGAAAGCGGGTACTATGCGATCGTTTGTTTTTCCACAATTAGGGGTCAATCCAATCCAAAACAGTAGTGTCAAACTCCCCAAGATTGGCTTGATTAAATTTCACCAATCGCGTCCAATCCCTGATGGTGCGACGGTAAAACAAGCAAGGGTAGTTAGCCGTGTGTCCGGTTGGTACGTGATGCTAACCTTGCAATGGGATGTATCAGTGCCTGATGTACTGCCTCATGGTGAACCTTTAGGGATTGATGTCGGACTGACTAATTTTCTGGCGACTTCTAACGGTCTTTTACTCAGGCGTCCGAGGTTTTTTCTTGATGCAGAACGCAAGCTTAAATTGCTGCAACAACGTGTCAGTAGAAAACCCATAGGCTCCAACAATTGGAAGAAAGGTCAGAAGAAGGTTGCTTCATTGCATGAGTACGTTTATAACTGTCGGAAAGACTTTCATTACAAGACATCCCATCGCATCTGTGATGGGGTTGGGATGGTGTTTGTAGAGGATTTAAATCTGATTGGACTGTGTAGAGGAATGTTGGGAAAACATTGCTTAGATTCAGCATGGAGCCAATTCTTGACTATTTTGGAACAAACCTGCTTTAAGCGCGGGGTGTATTTCCAGAAAGTAAATGCTCGAAAAACCAGTCAGATTTGCCCTAATTGCGGTGTTGAGACAGGTAAAAAAGACTTGTCAGAACGTACTCATTCATGCTCGAATTGTGGCTACACGACGGACAGAGACGTTGCAGCAGCTCAAGTAGTTCTCCAAAGGGGACTTGCAGCCGTAGGGCATACGGTCAAGATGCTTTCAGAGGGTAAATTCATTGGAATCCCTACGAAGAAAGAATCCCCGTCGCCTAGCGTGCGGGGAGTGTCAAAAAGGTAAGATACAGTCAGGGTATCGCCTCGCGGATGCACTATGGCAGGAATCCCAAAATCACCAAATTTAATCCAAACGGTTGCAGACCTAGAATTTCCCGGCGGCCCAATACCGCTTGATTCTAGATTTTATATCGATCGATCGCCCGCCGAAGCCCGAGCTTGCGCAGAAATTGGCAAGCCAGGGAGTCTGATTCGCATTAAAGCTCCCAGAAAAATGGGCAAAAGTTCGCTGATGCTGCGGATAATTCACGCTGCGGTCGATCGCGGATACCACACAGTCACTGTAGACTTTCAGCAAGCTGACGAAGCAGTTTTTGCTAGTTTAGATAAATTTTTGCGCTGGCTTTGTGTCAATGTCGCTCGCCAACTCAAACTCGAACCAAATATTGATGAATTTTGGGATGAAGATATGGGCAGCAAAGTAAGCTGCTCTATTTACTTTGAGAACTATTTACTCGAACAAATTGACAGTCCCGTTGTCTTGGTACTCAACGAAGTAAACCGAGTATTTGAACGCGCCAATATCGCTCAAGAATTCCTGCCACTGCTCCGTTTTTGGTACGAACAAGCTCGCGCTAGCGAAACTTGGCAAAAACTCCGGATCGTCGTCATTCATTCGACAGAAATTTATATTGCCTTGAGTCTTAATCAATCTCCATTTAATGTAGGACTGCCGATTAAACTATTAGATTTTACTGCCGAACAAGTCCAAGATTTGGCGCGCAGACACGGACTGAACTGGAGTGACAGCTATCCCGTCGAGCAATTAATGCAAATGGTAGGCGGTCATCCTTATTTAGTGCATTTAGCGCTCTATCACCTGGCAATTTTGCTGGCTTACCGCCAGTCTGTTGGGGAGAATGAGCCTGGAGAGGAGCTGGGGCGAGCCGAGTTGGAACAACTGTTAAAAGCAGCTCCTACTCAAAGCGGAATTTATAGCGACTACTTGCGCAATCAGTCGATCGCCATTCAGCAGCAGCCGGAACTAGCCTCGGCATTCCAACAGGTTCTGGATGTTAAAAATAGCATTCACCTCGAACCTTTGATCGCTTATCAGTTAGATAGCATGGGACTTGTCAAATTAGATGGAAATAACTGTAGCTTGTCTTGCGAATTATATCGCCTGTATTTTCAAGAGCAAAATTTGTGCGAGGACAGTTTCTCGGCGGTCGGTTTTGAGGAGTTGCAGCAAGAAAATGAAAGGCTGCTAGCTTTGGTGAATGTGGACGAACTTACTCAAATTGGCAACAGACGACATTTTGATAGTTGCTTGCGAGCGGAATGGAAACATAACGCTCGCGATGGGTCGCCGATATCTTTGATTTTGTGCGATATCGATTATTTCAAAATATATAATGATACCTATGGACATCAAGCTGGAGATGATTGTTTGCGATCGGTAGCTCAGACAATCCGCCGATCGCTCGATCGTCCTGCTGATGTAGCCGCTCGCTACGGCGGCGAGGAATTTGCTGTTATTTTACCTCAAACTGATGTGGCGGGTGCTCTGCTTGTTGCCGAACACATTAGACTCAAAGTTAAAGCTTTGAGTATTGTTTTTCACCCTGAGAGTGTTGACTGTTTGCCTAATTCTGTGGTCACAATTAGTTTGGGAATTGCCAGCGTTGTTCCGGGGCCGGAAAATGATGCAGCAACGCTGGTACTGGCGGCTGATGAGGCTCTCTATGACTCGAAAAGGCACGGGCGCGATCGGCTGAGTATGAGTACGCTTTTAAATTTTCGATTTGCTGCTGTTAATTGAGTTCTTCAGCTACTAGGCGGTTGAAACCGCTACTATACAAACGAAGTCCGGATGGTGCGCGGACTCAAGAATTTTTCAATAGCGCGGGATGGTGCGATCGACCACCATTGAGTAAGCATCAATGCCGCCAACGATATTTTTAACGTTGGTAAAGCCTCGATCGCTCAACCAATGGCACATTTGAGCCGATCGCACTCCATGATGGCACAGAACCAGGGTTTCTGTATCGCGATTTAGTCGATCGTCAATTTCACCAGACCATTCGGCAAACTCGCTCAGCGGAAAAGCTACAAATCCAGGCAGCGCCGCGAGTTCAATTTCATCAGGTTCGCGCACGTCTACAAGCTGCAATTTCTCTACACTCGGTTCTGCTAAATAGCGACCTAATTCTTCGACTGTAATTTGAGCAAAAATTTCAGACATTTGATTATACAAAAGAATTCATTAGTCAGTTGACAGTTGACAGTTGACAGTTGTCAGTTGACAGTTGTCAGTTGTCAGTTGACAGTTGACAGTTGTCATTAGTCCTGAATCTGTTAACAGTTAACAGTCAACTCTTCGGACAGTAGACCTCTTGCAAAAATCCGAAAATACCACCCTGAAACCATCTGCGTCAATCGGTGTTGCATCTGCCCGATATTTGCGGTTGCTCTATGACTCGAAGATTTCTGCAAGAGGTCTAGTTTCATGGATTACGCATAGGAGCTAGAAACCCGGTTTCTACGAGTTTTACGTCCAGTCACGAGAAATATAGTCATACACCGGGGTCTGAGGTCGCCAGTACGTCCACAGATTGTTGTGAGGACGGTCGTACTCACAACAATTAGCAATTAGCAATTCCCAATTCCCAATTCCCAATTCCCAATTACTGATCGCTAATTAATTTAGCCGCGCAGGCGGTGGCATTAGCTCCGTAGGAGGCGTCGGTGCAGGACGTTCGTCCAACTGGCTCACTGTGCCCTTGGGATCGAGACAAGTGGCGACTAACTTGTCAGTGGGAAAGTCGAGCCTGCCGCTCAACCCGACTACACATTCAGCAAACAGTTCTGGTAATAAACTGCGGCGGCACCCATCGAGCACTAACAGGGCAGCAGCAGGTTGAGTTTTAGTTTTGCTGTTAATATTCACCACGCAAGTAGTCAATTCGTCGGGGCGCCTCACCTCCCGACAGCTAGAGAGCGCTTCGAGGCCAGAAATATTGGTTTTACGGTTGATTTGCAGGGCGCATCGAGATATATCGCGGGGGTGGAGGGCGTCGGCACAAGCTGCTGCTGCTGCCTCGGCCCCTACTCCGGCTTCGATTAATTCCTTAGCACAGACGCGATAGGGATTTTGA
>JBDTEI010000359.1:0-4546 GCA_039922675.1 Microcoleus sp. | reverse complement strand
GTCTTCATTAGATAAGTCCGATCGCAGCTTTGGTTTCATAACGAAATATTACTTTGTTAGCCAAAAAAGAGACGGCGTTTAAGGCGATCGCCTATTATTCTGTTTCGGGGAGAGATTGAAGGAGCTAAATTATAATCTATGTTTAAGCCATTTCAGCAATTTCTAGAAAAAGAACTGTTTGATAACTTTGCACTAGAGAGCCGTCCCATTCCCTCTGGATTGGAATCTGTGGTGAGTGAAAGAGGTAAAAATCCCGCCACGATTCAAAGTTGGTGCTATGAATGCCCACAATTGCGCAAGATTCGCTACACCTACATCGATGCTGGGGAAACGGCGCAAATTTTCAACAGTGTGATTTATCCAAACCACAATTACGATGTGCCTTTGCTAGGAATTGATTTTTTAGCGTTTGGACAAAAGAAAATTTTGGTGGTGATAGATTTTCAGCCGTTATTTCGCGATCGCCCTTACATAGACAAGTATATCGAACCATTGACGGAAATTCGAGCTAAATACAGCTCCTTGGTGCAAGACTTAGAAATGAAGTTTTATGATGCCAACCAGTATTTTTCCAAGAATTTGCTCTTTGCCAAAACAGACGCCGAAACAGTAGTCAACCAATTGTTTCCCGCCTATCAAGAATACGTTCAGTTGTATTGGAAAATGCTAGAGCAAGCGACTCCACTCACCACTCCCGAAGAAATTCAGCGGATTGTGAAAGCACAGAAAGATTACGATCAGTATAGTGCAGAAAGAGACCCCGCATCCGGGCTATTTGGCAGCTATTTTGGTCATGAATGGTCAGAGCGCTTTTTGTACGAATTTTTGTTTGAAGATGCTGTTCCTTTAGCGGTTCCCGCCGGGACAAAATAAATTTAAAATGACTCTCTATCAGCCTTTTTTAGATTACGCCATCCCACTACTAAGGGAGCGACTTGACTTAGCTCCCTATCCGATTCCAGCAGGTTTTGAAAGAAAAGAATGTATCACGGGGAAAGGGAAAAAAGAGCAGTTGGTTGTCACCACCAGCTATGCTTTTCAATCCCCCAAACTGCGGCAAATTCGGGCGGCTCACGTTGAGGGCGGTGATGCTCTCCAGGTACTGAATCTTGTGATTTTCCCCCAAATTAATTATGATTTGCCTTTTTTTGGGGCGGATTTGGTGACTTTGCCAGGGGGACATTTGATTGCTTTGGATATGCAGCCGCTTTTCCACGATGCTGCTTATCAGAAGCAATACTCTGAGCCGATTTTGCCGATTTTCAACAAGTATCAAAAAGATTTGCCTTGGGGTGGGGATTTTCCTGAAGAGGCAAAACCTTTCTTTTCTCCTGCTTTTCTGTGGACTCGTCCGAAGGAAACTGAGGCTGTGCAGACTCTTGTGTTTGATGCTTTTAAGGATTATTTACAAGCTTATCTCGATTTAGTCGATCGCGCGCAACCAGTCACCGACAGTCAGAGATTGGCCGAGATTCTTCAGGCTCAACGCAACTATATCAACTATCGTGCTGCCAAAGATCCTGCTAGGGGAATGTTTCTGCGCTTCTACGGTGAGGAGTGGACTGAGGAGTATATTCACGGTTTTCTGTTCGATTTGGAACGCAATTTATAAAAGAAGGAAGAGGGAAGAGGAGTGCATCGCTGTGAGATTGTCGATGTTGATTGAGGGATTTTCTACTACGCCCCCTCAAGCCAATATTGGTTTGTAGTGAGGACTTTAGTCCGCAAAAATTAGAGGACTTTAGTCCTCACTACGAACCTTTGGATTGCGGGAAATTGACCGGAGAAGATATAAATCCTGTTTAGCTTAGCTGAATTAATATCCTTAACAACCAAGACTTTGAGCCGTATTATTCCGAGTAAAACAATTCCAAGTACCTAACTCCTTGGAATCGCGACTGCAAAGCATCGCTCTCGCTTCCGCAGTCAATCCTTGTACTAAGCTAAAATCAGCACCAGCAATACTTTTTAATTGTTCTAAATTCGCTCCTGTCAAATCAGCAGCCCGTAAATCTGCGCCCTGCAATTCAGCTCCAATTAACATGGCATTCCGTAAATAAGCACCAGTCAAAAAAGCATTCTGAAGATTCGCTCCACTTAAAGCTGCTCCCTCTAAATTTGCTCCAGTTAAATCTGCTCCGCTGAGATAAGCACCTCGCAGATTGCAGTAACTCAAATCCGCTCCTCGGAGATTGGCTGCATTCAAAAAAGCCCCGCTCAGACTAGCTTTCGGCCCAATAGCTTCGGCTTTTTGGTAATTAAACCCTTCGGGCCAAACGGTATTACTATCATATAATGCTAATTTAAATTTAGCTGCTTCTAGCTTGGCATCGACTAGATTACAACCTTGTAAATCAGCTCTAAAAAAATAACTTTCTTGTAAATTTGATCCGCTTAAATTGGCTTCTCGGAGATTGGCGCGCCGGAAGTCAATTCCCTGAAGATTGGCGCCTTGGAAATTGGTTTTGCTGAGGCTAGCCCCAATCAAGTTTGCTCCACTCAAATCAATCCCGGATAAATCCATTTGGCTGAGGTTGATTCCCTGGAGGTTGGTTTGAGCTAGACTTTTAGTTTGCTCAAGAGCTTGTAAGACTTCTGTGAGAGTCAGGGGCTCAGAGAGGAAAAATGAGTGTTGACGAAGTGCCATTATATTTTTTGAAGATTTATTGATGGAATTGGTCAAAGTTGTCCGGTGTCATTTATCCTAGAATTTGATTGACGAGCGATCGCCAGAAAGTTAATTTTCTTAACCAAATTTCGATCGAATTTCCCGCCCATCCCCCTTGACAAGGGGACTTGCTTGATTCCTATCGCTAAGTTGACACAGAAATGCTGCTAACACCACCGATGACTATGATGGATTTCTTTCGCAAGAGTGAGGGCATTTGGTTCACTCAGAGAACAGTCCATAATCTTGATACTGCTGCTGCTGATGAGTCGGGAGAATCCAATGTCATGATCGATGTCTTGTCAATTGATAATCCCAGAGTATTAGAGGTTTGTCAACAGCAGAATGTAGATCCTGCTTTAGTTAGTGGGGGATGCAGTTTCATGTGGCAAGATAATTTGGATGATGCCATCCCGAACCAAAATTATGCTGCAATTCTGATCGATTTGCCGAATCCCAATAACCCGAAGATGGGTAAGTTTCTGCGAAATCGCGGCTACGTTGAAGGGATTCCGGTGATTGGTATTTACAATTTTGCTGATGATGGGGTATTGACTATTGAGACGGAATATGAGACAAATCAAGGACAGGAACGCTGTTGGTTTATTAACGATCATTTTCGAGTGCGGGTGATGACCGTTCAAATGAGCAATGGGGTTAAACAAATGGCATACTGTTCTGAGCGTCGTTGTATTTCTCAGTCTGTTTTAGAAGAGTTGTTGGAACACAATCGCTTGAGAGCTTCTGGGGCTGCTGCGGTGTCACGTTAAAGTACACAAAGAAAAACCCGGCGATTGAAATCGCGGCTACAAAAACAAAGTCCGCCTACGCGGACTAATTATCAAACTATCAAAACTATGTCTGAAAACGAAGAATTGACAACATCTGAGCATGATGAATCTGCCGCAGATTTAACTGAAGATTCAACACAGATAGAGGCTGAGGAATTGGTGGAAGTTATTGCCGAATTTGAGCGGTATCGGGAACGTTTGGTGAATGAGACGATGACTGCGGCACAAAAGGCTAAGCTGCCACAGAAAGCGGCTATGGCTAAAATTGAGCCGGAACTTGCTAAAATTGATGCTGGACTAGACAGTCTCCGCACTCAATTGACGGCGATAAATACTAATAATTAGGTGACAATTATGGTCAATTCTAATGCTCAATCTCAGGATGCTTCAATTTTGTTGGCTCATGCAGAAACAGATGCTTTGCTTCAACAAGTTACTGAACAAATAGATTTAGATAATTTTGATGTTAATGATGCCGATCTTTTGAAGCGTCTGGTTGAATGTTTGGGTGATACGCGGGGAATGACTCGACTGCGTTGTGCGGAAACTCTGGCGGAAATTGGTGAAGTGGCGACTCCTTTTTTGTTGGATGCTTTGGGAAATCATGCTAATCCGGTTGTGCGGCGTGCTGCTGGTAAAACTCTGACTTTGATTGGCGATCCGACTGCTGTTCCTAATTTAATTCATGCTTTGTTGAATGATGAGGATACGGTGGTTAAGGGTTCGTCTATTGGGGCGCTGGCGAGGATTGGTGAACCTTCTGTGCAGGCTTTGTTGGATATTTTAGGCACGAAGGATTTGCCGGAAAGTACGATCGGTCATGCGGCTTGGGCGCTGGCGTTTATTGGGGCGGGTGCGAAGGAGTATTTGTATCGGGCGATCGCGTCTGATTCGCCTGTGGTGCGTGGGGCGGTGGTTGGGGCGATCGCCAAAGTCGCCCAGGAAGAGCCGAAAGCGGACTTATTTGAGATTTTGGTGAAGTCTCTAACGGATGTTGATGTGGATGTGCGTTGCGAGGCGGCGGCTGCTTTGGGAAATCTCGCCTATAAGCCTGCAATCCCCAACCTGATTGAGTTGCTGCATAACA
>JBDTEI010000358.1:0-5783 GCA_039922675.1 Microcoleus sp. | reverse complement strand
GAACGTTTTTGTAGACTTTGCTGGTAAAATCTAATGCTTTGGTGTCGTCGCCTCCGGTTTTAATTACCGATCCCCAAAGTGCTAGGAAATTCCAGCGAGCAACGCCGGATGTTTTGGGATCGGCAGTAATCAATTTCACTCCGTCTTTGGCTAAATCTTCCCAATTTTTGATACCTTTGGGATTGCCTTCGCGGGTGACGATTGCTGCTACGGATTTGCTGACTATGCCTTCGTTGGGGGCTTCTTTTTCCCACCCCGGTTGGATGAGTCCGGCTTTCTCGATTTTGGCGGTGTCGAGGGCGAGGGCTAGGTGTACGATGTCGGCTTCTAATCCGTCAATTACGGCTCGGGTTTGGGAACCGGAACCGCCGTAGCTTTGGCTGAAGGTGACGGTTTGGCCCTTTTCTTTTTGCCACTGTTCTATAAATTTGGGAATTATCGCTTCGTGGGCTGCTTTGGTGACGGCGAAGGATACTAGGGTTAATTCTACGTTGCCTTTGTTGGCTGCTGGGCTACCACCGCCGGTACTGGCTGTGGGGTTGTTCGGGGTTCCCTGCTGGCAGGATACAATTGCCAAACTTAAAGTTATTCCCACTAAAAATAGGGACAGAAATCTTTTAAGCGCAGTCAACGATCGATTTTTGCCAATTGGTAGCTGTTGCGATCGCTGAAATTGTTGAGTTAAGTGTTGCCGCAGGCTCATTATATCTGTTCCTTTACTAAAGTACGGTTATTGGGTCGGAATACCGTGATTATGGTTGTGAAGTACGATTATAGACAAGCGCGGGTAACAATGGCAACAAAAAAAATGAATTGGGGCACTCAGAGTCGATCGAATATCCTCAAGTCTTTTCCCTGGGTGCTTTCCACTCAGATTCGCGGTAAAATGTAAACCGTATAAACACTATGATTGAGTTAAGGTGCTAAGCCTGTAAAGTTGCACTACTATACGCCTTACGAATACGCTGGCCCCGCCCAACAACGGATAGAACCCCCGACAATCGTCGTGAGCCGACCCTAGTTCAAGCTCCCAGATGCACTTGTGGAGTAAATCTAAAATCTAAAATCGATTGACAGATCGCCCAAATGTAGGGCCATGCCAAGAGTCCCCGCCCAGCGGGCTACGCCTGACTCGCGCGATCGCCCGCCAAGTAAGAAAAAGTTTTAACTGGTATGTCATTACCCCGCCCCGTCTCAGATACCCTAATTGAACTGTTGAAGCCTGTAGCCTGCGAATTGGGAGAAAGATTGGGAGCAAGCGCTGTCAACGAGCGCTATGCAGAAATTGAGCCGTCTGGTTCTTCAGCTTTTAACCAGCAAATCAAAAAAGATCCCCGCTGGATTAAAGCACAAGTGAAATATTTGCAGCGGCAGCAGGCCCGAGAACAAGAGTTAATTGCGATCGCCCAAATAGAAGAAGAATGGGTAAAGGAAGAACGCGCCAATCGAATTAAGGCACAAGAATTGAGAGATAAGCGGGCAATTAGCCGACTTTGCCGCGAGTTAATGCGGGAGTTTCAATCAGAAGCAATTCGAGTTAAGCTGAACGAAATTCAAGTTCTTTGGGACAAGGACAACTGGTTTTCTAATTTGAGCAGGCAGGAAACTGAACAGATTTTGCAGCAGCAGCAGCACCGATTGCTGTTGTTAGTTGCTCCGGCAAAAATCAGCCAAGATTGCCCGGATTCGTTTCGCCACAATCTGAATATCGAGCTGCCCGCTAAGTTGAGAACTTTTTTAAACCAGCACTACCCTCAGCACGGAGAATTGTGTCCGGTTCAGTTTTACGGAGATTATTTCAAAAATGCGATTTCTGATATTGATGTGGAGCGGTTGCAGACTGTTTTGTCTCCCGTGCCGACAGCTATATTGTACAGCGATATCAGCGATTATGAAGTGAATTTTCATGTCGGTTTTTGGGGAGTCATCAATCAGAGCGTTTCCCTAGTGGCGATGCAGCCTTGGAATTGGGAAGAGGTGTATCACCAGTTGGAGGCGGAGGGTAAAGATGAAAAGGTGAGCCTGCGGATTATTCGGCAAATAATTGTGACAATTCATAAGTTACTGGCGGCTTTTTTAGCGGATTTGTATTATTTAAAAATAGATTTTACCCACGAGCCTCAGCTATTTAATTTAGAGGCGGAATTTGCTCAGGAATGGTTTTCTAAAGATTGGGCCCTACCGTATATTGAAACTCTTAAAGAAATTCAGGAGCAGCAGCGAATAACCTATCAGGGAGAGATGCGGCGGCTGGCGCTGCGAGAGGCAAAAGCTAGGGCCGAACGCAAGCGTTTGGAGGAGGAGGAACTCAAACGCCGACAGGAAGCTGAGACGGCAGCTAAACGGGCGAAGGAGTTAGCTCACAAATTTAAAAATCTGAAATGGCGGTGCGCATACACGCTGCCGGGACATTCATCGTTTGTCAATTCTCTGGCAATTAGTCCTGATGGCAAAATTCTGGCTAGCGGCAGTTGGGATAAAACTATTAAGATTTGGAATTTAGAAACACCAGAATTAATTGGGACTCTGACGGGACATTCCGATCGCGTAAATTCGGTGGCTATTAGTAATGATGGGAAAATGTTGGTCAGCGGCAGTTCTGACGAAACAATTAAGTTTTGGAATTTGTACAATGGCGATTTGTTGTGTACTTTTCCGGGACATTCTATGGAGGTGAATTCGGTGGCAATTAACCCGAAAGGGCAGGTAATTGCTAGCTGCGGTGGGGCTGATAATACGATTAAGCTGTGGAATTTGCGGACTGGTGAGTTGCTGCGGACTTTGAGGGGTCATTCTGACAATGTGAATGCGGTGGTTTTTAGCCCGGATGGTAAGATATTGGCGAGCGGGAGTTCGGATGCGACGAGTAAGGTTTGGGATGTGGAAACGGGTAAGTTGCTGCGGACTCTTTCGGGTTTGAATGTTGGGGTGAATTCTGTGGCGATCGCGCCGGACGGTCAGACTCTTGCTAGCGTCAGCAATGATTATACTATTAAGCTGCGGAATTTGCACACGGGCAGTTTGTTGCGGATTTTAAATTCTAATTCTGCGAAGGGGAATGGTGTAGCGAATTTAGGAATGAATGAGGCGCTGCATATTTTGCAGAATTATGTGAGTCGGGGCGATTCGGTTGCTATCAGTCGGGACGGTTTGACTTTGGCTAGCGGCTGCGATGATAATACGATTAATATTTGGAATTTGCAAACGGGGGAGCTGTTGAGCACTCTTAAGGGACATTCGGGTACTGTATACTCGGTGGCGATCGCACCTTCGGGCAATTTGCTCGCCAGCGGCAGTGCGGATGAGACGATTAAGATTTGGCGCTGCGATTGACCATTTTAGATTTTAGATTTTAGATTTTGGGGGGAGAAACCGGGTTTCTGGGAAAATTTGGGTTGAGTGACGAGAAATATCGGAAGAAACCGGGTTTCTGATCTCCGGGTGCGCTCAAAAGACGATAATTTCGGTTTTGCCCTTACGGGGAGAGCTTTTGGGCTAATTTGAAAAAAAAAAGGGCTGGGGGGGTTGCGCTAATGGTGATAAGTTTGCTATATTAATTTTCACTGCTGGTGTAACTCAGTTGGTAGAGTAGCTGATTTGTAATCAGCCTGTCGCAAGTTCGAGTCTTGTCACCAGCTTATTTCATGAAATAAAGGCTAGATAAAATTTCTAGCCTTTATTTTTTTTGCCTCGTGGGCGATCGTCTCTTCATACGCTTGTCACCCGCCTCAGCAATTTTGATTGTTAACGTAATCTTTTTTTCAAAAATAGAAATATCGAGAGCTAGAGTGAATCGGGCGATCGCCAACTAGAGTTTCTGATTATCAAGTTTGATTAAATCTTAGCCACTAAACTTAACAAGTTATTCTACACTAACTTTGTCAGCACTGTACCGGAGCAGCGAAATGTCCCCTTGGGTAAAAGATCCACATTCAGGAGGAGTGAAAATCCCTCCGGCAGTTCAAGAACGGGTGAAGCAGCGTATTCTCGATTATGCTGCTGCTAATTACGCTGGTAAGTACACTCGCTTAGGCATCCGCTTTCGCAGTCAGTTTTGTTACATTGATGCCTATACAGAACCTGATGTCCCCCTAGATTTTCCGAGCAAAGAGCTTGGCATATCTCGTGAAGAATATTTAGAACAAAGGCGAAATATCCCCCTTCAACTGTGTCGGCTGCGTTACTTTAGTGATGAAGAAGCTTGGACTCTGGGGTTTTACGCCTATAGCAGTGAAAAATACGAGCCTTGTATGTTCAGAAATGGCAGTTTCTACGGCACGCCTGAAGAAGCCTTTAAGATATCTTCTATGTACTTGGAATAAGCCAAAATGAGCGAATATCAATATTACGAATTTCAAAGCGTCGATCGACCTTTGACTCAATCCGAACAAGAAGCAATCAGCAAACTCTCTAGTCGCGCAAAAATAAGCTCTAGTAGAGCTATTTTTCTTTATAACTATGGAGATTTTCCGGGTCAAGAAAAACAAGTATTAATCAAATATTTCGATGCTATGTTTTACATAGCTAATTGGGGATCGTTACAGCTAATGTTTCGTTTTCCCAAAGGTTTGATTGATATCGAACTGATGCAGAAATATTGCGTTGAAGATATAGTTGAGGTTTCGGAAATTAATGATTTTGTCATTTTAGAGATTTCTATTAATGAGGAAGGAGGTTTTGATGGGTGGATAGAAGGAGAAGGAACTTTATCCTCTTTGATAGGTTCGCGCCAGGAAATTTTGCAGGGAGATTATCGTTTACTTTATTTGGCTTGGCTGAAAGGGATTACCTATCTTGATGAACTCGATGACGAAGATGAAGATGAGCGAGATGATGATGATGAAAATGATGATGAAAATGATAATAAAGAAGGATTAGAGCCACCTGTTCCTCCTAATTTCGGTAAGTTGTCTTCATCGTTACAGGCTTTTATCGATATTTTTGAAGTGGATGAGCATCTACTGAAAGCTGCAATCAGTGCGAGTGTTACTAAACCTTCAATTCCCGAAAGTAGCATCACAGAAGCTATCAAAAAACTTGATCGTTCTGAAGTTGATACTTTTTTACTGCGGTTACTAAAAGGAGAATCTAATCTCTCTATTGAATTGCGTAACAAATTATCAGC
This sequence comes from Microcoleus sp., assembly GCA_039922675.1. GTDB lineage: Bacteria > Cyanobacteriota > Cyanobacteriia > Cyanobacteriales > Microcoleaceae > Microcoleus. The sequence continues at coordinate 658 of JBDTEI010000358.1, read as the reverse complement.
AATGATAGAAGTTAAGCAAGATCAGAATCCCGGTAAACGAACAATTCGTCAGCTTTTAGCAAGCGCAGAAAAGGAAGAAAAACAGGAAGAAGAAAGAAGAGAACAGGAAGCTAAAGCTGCACGAATCAAAGAGTTAGAAGCTTTGGCTAAGCGAAAAACGGCTGCTTGGGAAGATATAGACGCTCTTATTCAAAAAGGAACTTCTAGCTCTTATGATGAAGTAGTGCTTTTACTTTTAAAACTCCAAGATTTAGCGGAGTATCAAAAGCAAACAGTTAAATTTTTCACACTGGTTCAACAACTGCATAATAAATATAGCAGTCGCTCTGCATTGAAAAGACGTTTGCTTAAGGCGGATTTAGTATAATCGAATACGTTTGGGTTAACGGTTTGTATAGCCCGGAGATCCCCGTAAATCCCCCTTAAAAAGGGGGACTTTGATGCAGCTTTTGTCCCTCCATTTTTAAGGGGGGATCTGGCTTAACTGAACCTATTGAATTTTACCTAACAATTTTACCCAACACAGCGCAGGCTTTTTTCAACCAGGCGATTGTTGCTGCATCAAGTACGGGTGAGAGTTTTTCGACTACTGAAGCGTGATAGTTGTTCAACCATTGTAATTGAGTCTTGGACAGCCGATCGACATTAATCAATTTCC
>JBDTEI010000357.1:0-2834 GCA_039922675.1 Microcoleus sp. | reverse complement strand
CGCCGAGTATCCCGCGCGAGGGATAGGTGGACGTGACTGACAACGGGATTGCGTACTACAATATCTGAAGCTTTTGACGATCGACCTAACAAATATCGATCGCCCAATAGCGGATAAACCTCAGCTTTAGCTGCACCCGCATCCTGCACCCACAGTTCGGGTACTTTGGCATTCGGTTTCAGGGCTAGCTGGTTAAAATTAACTTTGGCAATTGTCTGGACTGCTTGGGTAATCGCACCCAAGACGGTTTGAGGTTTGCGGGGCGGCTGCGGTGGGGTCATATTTCGCTGTAGACTACGATCGAGCGATCGGCTCTTGCACCATTCTACTCGCAACTTTTGCCTATTTTCAGGATTTGCCCCAGACTTGGGGCGATCTTCGGCTAGTGGCGAGGGATCTTAGGGTTTTTCGTCAACCTACCCCGGAGCGGTTTATTAGACTTGAATTGCATTCATTCGCTCTCAATTATTGAAATTATCTGCGCTGATCTGCGTTGATCTGCCTTGTATCTGCGGTTGATCTATCAATCAAAAAATTATGCAATTCAAATCCCCTGTTCCTTCTTCCTTCTTTTATAATTAAAACCCCCCTTTTTCAAGGGGGGTTTTAGGCGTAAAATACGCCAGATTATCCTTACATCGAAGAACCCAAACCGGCATAAGCACCGTAGAAGAAAAGACTCAAAATGCTCAGAGCACCGAGGCCTGCTACAGTAGCCACCAGCCACAAAGGAATTCTGCCACTTTCACTAAACATAGCGATCACCTCACTAATTCACAGCTAAACAAATTGGATTGAACCACAGAGATCAAACTCAAAAACCAGTTAATTAAAGAAATAACTGGAGAACAAAATACCGAGAGTAAAAATCAGCAACAAACCCAAATAAAGAGAAGTCCGGTTTAACTCGACGGGCTGCTCGTTGGGATTAGGAAGGCGCTCAGGCATTATAAACTCCTATCGTTGAATAAATTGCATTGCTGCGATCGCGCCCAAAAAGAAAATTGTTGGGACACCTAAAGTATGAACTGCCAACCAGCGTACCGTAAAAATCGGATACGAAATTGGCTCATTGTTTGGCGTTCTGCTCGTCATTTTTCCAAATCCTTGTAAAATTACTTGCCAATGAACTGATCTACTTGTTTCTTAGCTTCAAAGCGATCCGAGATAATCGGCACTTCTTCCCGCTGCTCTGTGAAATACTGGTTAGGGCGAGGAGTTCCGAAAGCATCGTAAGCCAAGCCCGTTTGCACAAACAGCCATCCAGCAATAAACAAAGCTGGAATGGTGAGGCTGTGAATTACCCAATAACGGATGCTTGTAATAATGTCCCCAAACGGACGTTCTCCAGTTGTACCGGCCATTTAGAATCCTCCTTTCAACAACAAATCAACAGACAATCTCTATTACTATTCTACTATCAAGCAGCTTGCGCTGCACCTTGATATTTAAGTAGAGTACCGTTCGCGCCGATTACAAATCCGCGATCGGGGCCCATAAAGACAATCCTGTAAAAATTAGCAGGAACGTCCTCTACTTCGCGGTCTTTTTGCCAAGTTTTCCCGCCGTCCAAACTGCACAGCAAATTGCCGCCGCCGCCGGCTACCCAAACTTCATTATCAGTCCGGTAAGCCATATCTAGCAAACCCCAACTCGCCTTGCGATCGGGAAAAAACGGTTTTGCCCAACCTTCAGCATTTTCGGGATCGCTAAACTGAATCTGACCGCCGCGGGCGAGCATCCACAAACGCCCGTCCTTCGTAAAGCCCATATTTTGCAGGCGGCGAGAACTGTTGCGGTTGTGGGGTTCCCAAGCTTCTTGTCCTGGTTTCCACACCGAATAGAAATTTCCTTTCGAGGATACCGCAACATACTGCCCGTCTTCAGAACGGTTGATATTGCGAACCACCCCAAAAGAATCCTGGACAATAGCTTTCCAATTTTTGCCACTGTCAGAAGTGCGGTAAATCGCCCCGACATCCGTCGTCATCTCCGCGGAATTCGGGCCCAAAGCTGCGATCGTACTCGGAGAACCTGGTAACTGAGAGCTTAAAGCAATCCGCGTCCAAGACTTGCCCTCATCTTCTGTGTGCAGCAGAACAGAAGGCTGGCCGACAATCCAGCCTTCGGAATCCGAAAAACTCACCGACGAGAAACGCGATCTCGGCTCGTCAATATCGAGCGCGATCGGCTTCCAGTTAGTGCCACCGTCGATCGTTTCAAACAGAGTCGCCTCCGATCCCACAACCCAGCCGTGCTGAGGATTGCCCGTAAAGGCAATATCCTGCAAATTAGCGGACGTTGGCAAGGAAATCACTTGCCAAGGGTTGTAACTCACAGAACCGATCGTGCTGCAACTCGTACAAATGAGTACAGCCACCAATAACATTACAATTCGTTGCCAAAATCTCACAATCTTCTCACTGCAAACCATACATACTAAGTAAAAACAAGAAACCAACGACCAAGCCGCCAAAAATCAGCAAACTTTTTTGACCTTCGGTCATGCCGTTGACGCCGACACCGTAGCGCTGATTTGCCTTAAATCCCGATACCCCTTCCAGCAGGCCGAGATTTTGAAACACTGACTTGCGCCCCGCGCAAACGGGACAAACCCAAGTTGGGGGCAAATCTTCAAAAGCCGTGCCAGGGGCAATGTCATTTTTAGGATTCCCTTTTTTCGGATCGTAGACGTAGCCGCAGGCGCGGCACTCGTGCCGGTCGAGGGTCTTAGTCTCAGTGGCTCGATCGCTCATAGCTCAAAAAGAGTAGGTCAGCTAATCTTAAAATATACATTAAAAATTATTGCAGAAGATGTACCGTTAATCTCGATC
>JBDTEI010000356.1:0-3468 GCA_039922675.1 Microcoleus sp. | reverse complement strand
GGCGAAAAACCGACTTATATTATTCCAGACGTGAATGTGTCGATCGACAATCCCATTGCCATAGTCGATAAAAACGTGGACAAACACGGCACTCGCGAAGTCGCCGAAGCATTTGTCAAGTATCTGTACACTCCAGAAGCCCAGCGAGAATTTGCCAAAGCAGGATTTCGCCCAGTAGATGCGACAGTAGCCAAAGAAGCAGAATTTGTTCAAAAATATCCCGTCGTCAAAACCCTATTTACAGCTCAAGATTTGGGAGGTTGGGGAGAAATTCAGAAGAAATTCTTTGATGACGGAGCCGCTTTTGACAAAATCCAGGGATCGATTAAACGCTAATTCCCGAATTACCAGTTGCTCGTTCCCAGGCCGGGCCTGGGAACGCATATCCGGAGGAAGAGCCTCCATTTAAAACTTTCTTGTGTTCCTCCCTTGCTATTTGTTAAAAAGCAAGGCAGAGCTTTGAGACAGGCATTCCCAGGCAGAGCCGGGGAACAAGTAAAATCAGCGTTTATCTGCGTTCATCTGTGGTTAAAAATTACCCTATGGCAGTATCATCTCCAACAACTAACTTTCAATCTCCGATCGCCAACATCAAAAGAGCTATCGGCAAAATCACACTACCTTGGGGAATCACCATCGGCTACCTCAGCCTCATGCTCTTTCTCCCAGTCACAGCAATGCTGCTAAAAGCCAGCACAGCAAACCCAGATGAATTCTGGAAAATCGCCACAAGCCCGATCGCCCTTTCCGCCTACAATGTCACCTTCTTTACCGCATTAATTGCGGCATTAATCAACGGAGTCTTCGGCACATTAATCGCCTGGGTATTAGTCCGCTACGACTTTCCCTTCAAACGGATTGTCGATGCAGCAGTCGATTTACCCTTTGCACTGCCGACATCCGTCGCAGGTTTAACTCTCGCCACAGTTTACAGCGATAACGGCTGGATCGGTTCGCTATTTGCCCCCTTCGGAATCAAGATATCATTTACTCGCTTAGGCGTAGGAATAGCAATGATCTTTATTTCCTTACCCTTTATCGTGCGGACTGTACAGCCAGTTTTACACGAAATGGAAAAAGACATCGAAGAAGCAGCTTGGTGTTTGGGTGCGTCTCAATTTCAAACCTTCTGGCGAGTAGTTTTACCACCGCTATTTCCATCAATTTTAACCGGAGTTGCCCTCGGATTTTCGCGAGCAGTTGGCGAGTATGGTTCTGTGGTAATAGTAGCTTCCAACGTACCGTTTAATGATTTAATTGCTCCGGTATTAATTTTCCAAAGATTGGAACAGTACGACTATGCAGGGGCTACAGTAATCGGCACATTCATGTTAGCTATTTCCCTGGTCATGCTTTTTGCAATCAATGTTTTACAAGCATGGAGAAGACGCTATGACGGCTGATATCAATTTATCTAAAAATTACCCAGTTCCGCCCGTAGGTTCGTCACGCAGCAACAAAAAAGCCTGGGTAAAGCCAACTTTAATCGGAATTGCGATCGCCTATCTCGGCCTCATCTTATTTATCCCGGTTCTCAACGTTTTTTACCAAGCCTTCAAAAAGGGAGTCGAGCCATTTTTCAGTAATTTAACCTCGCCAGATTTTCTGCACGCAGCACAACTGACCCTGTTGATTTCTCTGATAGTTGTACCTATAAATACGGTATTCGGTTTGTGTGCAGCTTGGGTAATCGGCCGCAACAAATTTCCCGGACGCACCCTATTAATCACCATTTTAGACGTGCCGTTTGCCATATCTCCCGTAGTTGCAGGTTTAATGATTGTACTGCTTTACGGTCGCCTAGGATGGTTCGGCCCGTGGCTGGAAAGTGGGGGGATTAAGATTATATTTGCCTTTCCAGGAATGGTGCTAGCTACTGCTTTTGTTACTCTACCTTTTGTCGCCCGCGAAGTGATTCCCGTTTTGGAAGAAGTGGGAACCGATCAAGAAGAAGCGGCGAAAACTTTGGGAGCAAATGATTGGCAAATCTTCTGGAATGTCACGCTACCCAATATTCGCTGGGGCTTACTTTACGGAGTAATTTTGACAAATGCTAGAGCAATGGGAGAATTTGGAGCTGTTTCTGTGGTGTCGGGAAATATTGCTAAAAAAACCCAAACCTTGCCTTTGTTTGTAGAGGATGCTTACAAGCAATACGCGACGCAAGCAGCATTTTCCGCTGCGGTTGTTCTTGGTTTGTTAGCAGTTGTCACTCTCGTACTTAAGGAGATTTTGGAACATAAAACTAGCATTAAGGAGGTTGAGTAATAAAATAAAACCACGTTTTTTTGCGATCGCGCACTAATCGCAAGTCTTAGTAACTGTAGGTGTGTAATGCGCACCAATGCGTATCAATTTAACGTCAAATATAGTTATTGTAGGGTGCGTCAGGGATGAATATTTTGACAAAAAGCTAAGAATTTTCCCCCTGACGCACCCTACAGTTAGTTAGTCAATGTAGAGGCCGCCGTCAGCACCAAATCTCGCAAACAAACATTAGGAGACCAAAATGTTAAATCAAAACAATAGCGAACTTGAATTTGAGCCGATCGATACTTTTCACCAAACTCAACAATCAGACATCCCGCACACTGAGTCCGGAGACCGCAGACCAACTCAAACCCGCATTCGCATTCGTGTTCCTAAAGAATACCATCAGGAACCTGTAATCTCTAACCTGATTTCGGAACACGGGTTAACGGTAAATTTTAATGCTGCTTTGTTGGGTGTCAAAACTTCTGATGATGGTTGGTTTGATTTGGAACTTAACGGTACAAGTCAACAGATTGAAAGTGCTCTGATTTATCTAAACGATTTAGATGTGGAAATCTGGAGCAATTCCAATCATCCCGATCAGGAAACTTGGTAATTGGTGATTGTTCGCGGTACACGCTCGGCTTCACGAGCGTGTTAGTTATTAGTCAGCAGCTAAAAACGAATAACTTTGGAATTAATACCGTGAATAAATAACATCAGATTGTAACTAATGACGCTCGATCGCCATTAGTTATTTTTTTGGCTTGACATTTGTGACGAAACATAGTACCTAATTTAGTCTAATGACATCAAAAACTGCGCGCAAGTTTTCTCAAATATTTTTGTAAAAGCCGGAACAAGAGCCCCCTTAAAAACTTCTACACAATCAAACTAACTCAATTATGCTCCCCGATCATAAAAGAAAGTTTTTGTCAATATTCAATTTAGGTGAAAGTTAAGGGCGATCGTCTTCGAGGGCTTCGCCAACAACAAAATCCGCACCGTAAAAAGATTGATCGCGGCTGCGCTTGGTTTGTGCTATGAATTTGATGTGTGTGTGTACCAGAGGAATTTAATCATGGAACTCGACAAAAAACCGAAAAATCAGATTGTTTTTGCAGATTCAAAAGTTAAAGATTGCGAAAGTTTAACAGAAACCGCTAATTCCGATACAGAAATTGTTATCCTGAAGGGCGATCGCGACGGCATCGA
>JBDTEI010000355.1:0-6697 GCA_039922675.1 Microcoleus sp. | reverse complement strand
AAAGTCTTGAAAGACAAAAATTTGCTGACTGGTGTTGGGGATGAAGGCGGTTTTGCTCCTAATCTGGGTTCCAATCAAGAAGCTTTGGATTTGTTGATGATGGCAATTGAAAAAGCTGGTTACAAACCGGGTGAACAAGTTGCTTTGGCTTTGGATGTTGCTGCTAGTGAGTTTTACAAAGATGGGAAGTACACCTACGATGGTGTGGCTCATTCTCCGGCAGAATTAATCGATTATTTGGATGGTTTGGTTGGGCAATATCCGATCGTTTCTATTGAAGATGGTTTGCACGAAGACGATTGGGATAGTTGGGTAGCGCTGACTCAGAAAATGGGTAGCAAAGTTCAATTAGTGGGTGACGATTTGTTTGTTACTAATCGCACGCGCTTGCAAAAAGGAATTGATTTGAAAGCTAGCAATTCGATTTTGATTAAGCTGAATCAAATTGGTTCTTTGACTGAGACTTTGGATACGATCGACTTAGGGAAGCGCAACAGCTATCGATCGATCATCAGTCACCGTTCTGGCGAAACTGAGGATACCACAATTGCTGATTTGGCGGTAGCGACTCGCGCCGGTCAAATCAAGACTGGTTCTCTGTGTCGCAGCGAACGGGTGGCTAAATACAACCGTTTGTTGCGGATTGAGGAGGAATTGGGCGATCAGGCCATTTACGCAGGAACGATCGGCTACGGGCCGAAATAGCGATCGATAATCGGTAATTGGGCGAAGCGAAGCGGAGGGATGGGTAATTGGGAATGGGTAATGGGGAATCGATTAGTTTTCAATTTTCATCCCCAATGCCCAATGCCCAATGCCCAATGCCCAATTAAGGATAGAAAGCCAATTGAGGCAAACCCAAAGTTTCTTCCCAACCCATCATCAAGTTCATGCACTGGATGCCTTGGCCGGCTTGACCTTTAATTAAATTGTCGATCACCGACATCACAATTACCCTGTCAGTGCGCGGATCGACTTCCACGCCGATATAACAAAGATTCGTGCCGCAAGCCCATTTAGACTGCGGATAAACCCCAGCCGGTAACACTTTTACTAAAGGAGAATTGCGGTAAAAAGCGGTGAAAATGGTGATTAAATCTTCCCGCACCAATCCCGGATCGCGCAAATTTGCATAAACAGTTGCCAGAATTCCCCGCACCATCGGCATCAGGTGAGGAGTAAATTGAACTTTAATATCTTGTCCGGCTAAATCGCTGCAAACTTGCTCAATTTCTGGGGTGTGGCGGTGGCGGCCAACCCCGTAAGCGCCGATGGAATTGTCAGCTTCTGCCAACAACAGATTCACTTCGGCTTTGCGTCCCCCTCCCGAAGTTCCTGATTTGGCGTCGATAATTGCTGTTTCTGGCACAATCAGACCTTGTTTGAGCAAGGGTGCCAGGGCTAATAAACTAGCGGTGACGTAACAACCGGCACAGCCTACTAATTGAGCATCTTTAATGCGATCGCGATACAATTCTGGCAAACCGTAAACAGCGGTTGCAGCTAAAGCAGAGTCCGATCGCTCGCCGCCGTACCAAGCTTTATAAGTGTCCAGATTTTCAAATCTGTAGTCAGCCGACAAATCCAAGACTTTGCAGCCTTTTTCAATCAGCCTCGGTGCCATTTGGCAAGCTAAACCGTTGGGCAGCGACAGAAACACAACTTCACATTTTGCCGCTATTTTATCTAGGTCGATCGCCTCGACAGTCAAATCAATGCAGTTAGTCAGATGTGGATAAAGACTGGAAAAAGGTTTTCCCGCACTGCTATCCCCGCCCAAATACACTACTTCCGCCGCTGGGTGATCCGCCAGCAGCCGCACCAGTTGTACGCCACCATAACCTGAAGCGCCAACTATGCCTACAGGCACAGGTCTAACATCTCCCATTTTCCTTTATCCCCTCAGCCTTTGAAGTCAAAAACGCTTGAACTTTTGCTGCATTGTAGTACCAAACGCCAACTTTGGTGACAAAGAATTGTGTTGTTTTGTACTGAAGGTGGATTTTGGGGAATTTTTCGGTGTTTGACTGATCGCCCAAACCCTAAAATTAAGCAACGGATGTGCGATCGTGCTATAAAAAACTTACTTTAACCCATCCAGAAACCGGAGATTAACTTTTTCCCCTTGGTTGTGGCGTCTGACTTCCGTTAAATCCGTTAAATTCGTTATACTCATCAGTTGCCGAACTTCCTATGGGAATTACAGTAGAAAACGTATCCAAACAGTTTGGCAGTTTCCAAGCACTCGATCGAGTCAGCTTGCAAATTGAATCAGGTTCCTTAGTCGCATTGCTAGGCCCGTCTGGTTCCGGCAAGTCTACGCTGCTGCGGCTGATTGCAGGTTTAGAAATGCCCGACTCCGGCAAAATCTGGCTAACAGGCCAAGATGCCACAAATACTAGCGTCCAAGACCGCAAAATTGGGTTTGTGTTTCAGCATTACGCGCTTTTCAAGCACATGACAGTGCGAAAAAACATCGCTTTCGGCATGGAAATTCAGAAAACTGCACCCGCCAAAGTCAAATCGCGGGTAGAAGAATTGTTGAATTTAGTACAATTAGCAGGATTGGGCGACAGATACCCGTCGCAACTTTCAGGAGGCCAACGACAGCGGGTAGCCCTCGCCAGATCCCTAGCTGTGGAACCGAAAGTGTTGCTGCTAGACGAACCTTTTGGAGCTCTCGATGCCAAAGTGCGGAAAGATTTGCGCGCTTGGTTGCGCAGGCTGCATGACGAGGTACACGTTACCACCGTCTTTGTGACGCACGACCAAGAAGAAGCGATGGAAGTTGCCGATCACATTACAGTAATGAATAAAGGTAAAATCGAACAAGTAGGCACACCCGCAGAAATTTACGACCATCCTGCGAGTGCATTCGTCATGAGTTTTATCGGGCCTGTGAATGTCTTACCCAGCAGTTCGAGAATGTTTCAAGACAACGGCTTTGACTCAGCCAACCCAGAGATTTTCTTGCGCCCTCACGACGTAGTAATTGAAACTACCGAAAATAGTACAACAGTGCCTGCAAGAATCAGTCGCTTGATTCATTTGGGATGGGAAATTCAGGTAGAATTAACCTTAGATGACGGTCAAGTAGTGAATGCTAATTTGACCAGAGAAAAGTTTGACCAATTGCAGTTAAAACCGCAGCAAAGAGTCTTCGTCAAGCCGAAAGATGCCAAGTCGTTTCCACTTTATTACTCGATTTAATCCAAATACTCAGATACCCGACTTCTTCAAGAAATCGGGTATCTAACCGGAGAGAACACGGCAATATCGTTTGCCCCTACCCAAAATCAGTTACCGCCCTCTCTCGGATGGGACTATTACCCGATTAATTGTAGGGAAACGGCACTGGCGTATCCTGATTTTGGGTAAGATCAATTCCGATGCCACGGGAATTTATCTAAGTTAGTCTTTGATGTTGCTGACAGCTTTTTTGACTTGTTGCTCAAAAGATGTAGCTTTTGTGTTAGAAGGATTTTTCATCTTCTCGCTGTCTGCATCTCCCTGAACTTCATTAATCCCTTCGTTAGCTTTTTTCTGAGTTTCTTCCAGAGACATAGGATCTTTCAAAACTGCTTTTTGAGCTTCTTTTTCAATCCCCAAAAGTTGGTCTGTAGCTTTGGTGGGGCTGCTGGTAACGGCAAACGCTGGGAAAGCATTGGAAACAAACATCAATGCACAAAAACAAACAGCTATTAAACTGCGAACAAAACGCTTGGCATTAAGATTTAAGCTGATAAAAGACATACAAAATTTCTCCGTTTTTACAAATTTTCATCGCTGAGATTGTTTACAGGCTGAAGCTCGTTCAAATTCTGCACAATCTTTAGCTCAAGTTTCGATCAAAGCAACAGCATTGAGCAGTCGCTCTCTCTTAAATTGAGGTAATATATAATATTTAGCTGAAAAAACGGATATTTGAAATCCTTCTCAGGGAATATTTTGGCTTTGTGTCTTCCGATAGATGAGTCTGGTGCATCACTGGAAGTGGGATCGTTTGAGATTTGAAATGGGAGTATCTGTGGCAGCATTTGAGCCTGCTGTCCCCGCTAAGGTAAAAAACCCGGTTTCTTTGGATCGTGGCTGCTGTTCGACAGAGATCGATCGAGCAACCGGGTTTTTTGTCCCATGCCTAACTCCTAAACTACTACAGCCGCACGGGAACTTGATGTTTTGCTAGATAAGTCTTAATTTCTCCGACGCTCAGTTGCCCATAATGTAGGAGGGAAGCCAAGAGTGCGGCTTCTGCTTTGCCCTCTGTCACCGCTTCGTAGATGTGGTGACAGTTGCCCGCGCCGCCCGAAGCAATTACCGGAATTTCTACAACTTCGGCGATGCTGCGGGTTAATCCCAAGTCGTAACCGGCTTGAGTTCCGTCAGAGTCCATGCTGGTTACTAGAATTTCGCCGGCGCCGCGCTGTTCGGCTTCCTTTGCCCAGACGATCGCATCTAAGCCTGTATTTTCACGCCCTCCACGCACGTAAACGTCCCAACCGGGATTATCCGCATCTTGGCGTTTGCGAGCGTCGATCGCCACTACAATACACTGATTGCCAAATCGATCGCTCGCTTTGTCAATCAAACTCGGATCGCGCACCGCCGCCGAATTAATGCTGACTTTATCAGCGCCCGCCCTCAACAAACTTTTAATTGTGTCCAAGGATTGGATGCCGCCGCCCACCGTCAAAGGGATAAAAACTCGATCGGCAGTTTGATATACCACATCAATCATAATGTTCCGGTCTTCGTGAGTTGCGGTAATGTCCAGAAACACCAACTCGTCAGCACCCGCATCATTGTATACCTGAGCCATTTCCACCGGATCGCCGGCATCTTTAAGGTTGACAAAATTGACACCTTTGACCACGCGGCCAGCTTTCACATCCAGACAAGGCAAAATTCTTTTCGATAACATAAAATTTTCGTGTTTCTGATTTATACCAGTTCCCAAAAAGGATGCAACTGTAGGCCCGCGATCAAACCATTATGCAGTAAGTCATTCCCAATTATTGAATCTAAAATCTAAAATGGTATTATTGACAGCCGCAGCCCGGAACAGGCTCGGTTGATATGTTCCCAAACTCGAATTCAAGTAACAAATTTTAAAGATACCTGATGTTTTAACAACTCTCGGTTTGAGCCACAGAGCCATTTGACAGTTTTTTTGGACACAAAGCAGCAGATTTAACTCGCTATATACATCTGTGGCGTGAAAAATATGACATTTTCGCTTATGATCGAGCCATAACTACCGCAGCGCTGGCGATCGAATTGTGGTTGGGCAATCCTGCATGGGTTCGGTGCATCGACGATCGACTAAACAATTTTAGATTTTAGAGCAGCCAATTTGAGGTTTTTTATCAGCAATCTCAGTTATAAGCCACGTGGTACAGTTAAAATTTAAAGTTTAAAACCTCAAATCCGTTGACTTGATGTTGTTTCTAGGGCTGTGGTGACTTTGCAAGCCAATCCACATTTGTTACTTCGTACAGAAAGCGGCAATCGCTACTTGCCGCTCTCCGGCAGCAATTGCTGGACAGTAGGGCGGAATGATGACAATAATTTTGTATTGACCGATCGCTGGATTTCTCGCAATCACGCGATGTTACAGCAAATGGAGACCGGAGAGTTTTACCTGATCGACTTGGGAAGCCGCAACGGTTCCTTTGTCAACGGGCGGCGGGTGAGTATTCCTGTCACTCTCAGAAATGGCGATCGGATTATTTTCGGTCAAACTGAATTGGACTTCTACAACCCAACCGCAGGCCGCCGGATCGATCGAATACACGAGGCCGACTCAGAAGATTTTACGGCGACTTTGACGGTGCGCAGCTTGATTACCGTCATGGTAATGGACATCCGAGATTTTACCGTTTTGACGAGACAGCTAGACGAAACGCTACTCTCGGAAGTCATCGGGAATTGGTTCCGCAAAGCAGGACAGATCATTCGCGAACACGGCAGTTGGGTTGACAAATACATCGGCGATGCGATCATGGCCGTGTGGTTTCACAAAATCGACGGTGTTAGCAATGAGGAAATGATGCGGATTTGCCAAGCTTTGAGCGAACTGCACAAGGCAACAGACGAACTCAGCAGTCGTTACCCGCTGCCTTTTCCGTTGCGAGTCGGGGCTGGCATCAATACTGGTTATGCAATGGTGGGAAATTCTGGCAGCAGCGATCGATCGGACTACACCGCCTTGGGAGATACTGTAAACGCAGCATTTCGGTTAGAGTCTTGCACCAAGCAACTCGGCAAAGATATCGCCGTGGGAGAAACAACCTACAAATACCTGACGGTATTGGGCGCCCAGGACGCTTTCGAGCAGCACACCGTTGCTTTGAAGGGTTACGACACTCCCAGCGTGACTTACGGCGGTACTTATGCTGACTTGAACGCTTTTCTGAAAACGAAAGGAAAGAGTTCTCAATAGGTAGAAAATTGGGTGCGGAGCAAAAATTAACCGATCGCCTCTACTTCGGCAAGTAGCACATATTGCTCGTAATGTCAATACTTATATGTAAATTTTGTTAACAACGCTTTGCCTGCTGCGGATTTATCTGAAAAACTGCATAAGCAAAATGGTAGTCTCTACATAAATGCTGTGTATGAAATTGGGAGACAAAACTTCATGAAACGATTGGGTCGTCTATTGGCAGTATTGGGCTTAGTGCTGGGCTGCTTTGCA
>JBDTEI010000354.1:0-9624 GCA_039922675.1 Microcoleus sp. | reverse complement strand
CGCCCTGGCAACTGAATCCCCCAGAAAGGCGATCCTCTTCGTTGGCGTAGCCCCCGTAGGGGCGGGCTTCGCTAACGGACTTTCGGGAATGATCGGCAAATCGGCAACTCAATTGTTGCGCTGGAATCTAAATGTGGCGACAAAAGAATTGATTTGGCACAGACTATTTTAGATTTTAGATTTTAGATTTTTATCTACAATTTAAAATCTCCATCTAAAATTGGTTGTTCTAACTTGCGCGTTGTCCGCTCCAGATTGCTATATAATACCAATCGCACCAGACATTTAGGGTGTTCTGAATCGCTGAAACCCTTGCGTTCGATTGCTTCTTCCTTCGCTCAACTGTCAACTGTCAACTGTCAACTGTCAACTGTCAACTCTTCCTTCTGCTATAATATCTAACCGTTGGCAATAACTCAGCAGCAGGCAGATCGATGAATTTGGTAGACGACAAGACTATAGTTAAACAGTATTTTAACTCGACGGGATTCGATCGCTGGCAGCGAATTTACGGCGACGGCAAAGTCAACAAAGTACAGCTAGACATCCGCACGGGGCACCAGAAAACGGTGGATACAGTCATCGAATGGCTGAAAGCTGACGGCAATTTGCGCGGGCTTGGTATCTGCGATGCCGGCTGCGGTGTGGGATCTCTGAGCATTCCCCTGGCTGAGGCTGGTGCAATTGTTTGCGCTAGCGATATCTCTGAAAAGATGGTAGCAGAAGCCTACGATCGATCGACAGCCGTTCCCGGCAAGCTGTACAACATCTCCTTCGCCGCCCAAGATTTGGAAGCTTTAACGGGCAAATTCCACACGGTTATTTGTTTGGACGTGCTGATCCACTATCCTCAAAGTAAGGCTGCGGAAATGATCGCTCATCTAAGCTCGATCGCCCAATCGCGACTAATTCTCAGTTTTGCCCCAAAAACTTTAGCACTTACCGCCCTCAAAAAATTTGGCGAACTTTTCCCCGGCCCGAGCAAAACGACCCGCGCTTACCAGCACCGGGAAGCAGATATTATCAAAATCTTAGAAAGCAACGGATTTGTGATTAACAGAACAGCCATGAATAGCACTAGCTTTTACTATTCTCGCTTGCTGGAAGCTGTGCGCAAATAGGATAAAAATATCGGTAAAAAAGCGAGCGACTTTCTCATAAACGCAGGGTGCGCACCGCGCACCTTACCTTCGCCGATTTCAACTAATAGACCTCTTGCAAAAATCTGCGAGTCATAGAGCAACCGCAGATATCGGGCAGATAAACACCGATTGACGCAGATGGTTTCAGGGTATTTTCGGATTTTTGCAAGAGGTCTAATAGACTTGCATGGCATTTCCCAGCTTTCCTCAGCCGGAAATTATCTGCGTGTATCTGCGCTGCATCAGCCTTATATCTGCGGTTGACCGGCTCGCAAATTACCCATTAAATCAATATGTCAACGCTAGTCCTAACGCGCATTTTTATAGCAGTCGCAGCCTTATTCGGAGGTTTGTCGGTTGCAGGCGGGGCTTTTGCCTCCCACGCTTTGAAAAATCAATTGAGCGATCGAGCTTTAGGCATTTTTGAGACCGCAGCCCGCTATCAAATGTATCACGCCCTGGCTCTATTACTCGTCGCTTTACTATTAAGCAGCGCCCAAGAGTCTCAAACCTTTTTTGCAGTGGCTGGATGGGCTTTTATTGTGGGCACGATCGTCTTTTCAGGAAGTTTGTACGCCCTGAGTTTGACTGACATCAAATGGCTGGGTGCGATTACGCCAGTGGGCGGAGTTGCTTTTATCGTCGGTTGGGGCTGTTTGGCCGTCGCAGCTTTGACTTTCAAATAAACAATTGGTAAATTATGACTTTAATTCCCAATTATCAATTATCAATTATCAAAGACATCGCTGGAAAACATCTCTGTCATAGTCCGCAAATAAGGTAAAAATACGATTAAATCTTCAGCAGGAAGCCGATCGGATATTTCCCAAAACAAAATCAGCAGCATATCCTGCACTAATTCCCAACTTACATGAAGTTTGGGATAAAGCATCACACACATTGGAAACAATTCTTGCTGTACCGGGCGCATACTCCCTTCTAAAACGCACCAGCACAAATAGCTTTGAAAAATCTCGACATCCCGGATACTAGAAATTTTTACATCGCGATCGCTCAAATAACCGCTGCTGCTGCGGTATTCTTGATGCTGGAAACTAGCCCGATCGTACACTGCACTAGCAATTTGAGTCGCGTGCTGCAACAAATGCTGAACCGCTAAGATAGCTTTTGAATTCGGTGGCTGATTCGCCGCAGCCTCGTTAATCTCTCCGTAGGGACTGTGCAGGTAGTCATCTACAACTTTTAAGTAGGGTGCAAATTCCGATCGCTCTGACTCCGAAAGACATCCTAACAAGATTTGGTTAGTATATTGAAACTCCAACGTCACAAATCCCAGCACTAACGAATCTCTCTGTGAGTATTTTCGCCTCACTTTGACAATATCTTTTGCTACCAGCACTGACAAGCGATAAGCTGGTTCTCTATCGCCGTAAGCCTCTATTACTTTCCGATATAATGCGCGAGTGTCGGCGACAATTTCTTCACTATCGATTAAGATCGGATCGATCGCCTGCTGCTCTATTTGTCCCCCTAAAACCGCTTCTACTTTACTCCAAGCTATCTCGCTGCCTACTTTCAGGGTATCTATCAATTTGTCAGCAATTTGGGCTCGACTTTCATCAAAATTACTTGACTCCGGGCTGTAGGGAATTTGCCGCGACGCTTGGTTTTCTCGTGCTTCGACTGTATTGTAATATTTTTTTGCCCAGCTAACTGCTAAGGAACAAACGCTAACGCCCCCCGTCTCGGCAATTGTTTGACTGTCAGATTCACTAATACCCTGTGTTACAAAACTGTCGCCCTGTTGAATTTCGTTGGTTACTGGTAAAGACTTCAGAGATACTTGTGAAATAGTTGTCATGATAAACCTCGTTTTGTGATAAAGTCGCACCCGATCGATTCCCTCATTTTTAACGTGGTTAACTACAATATCCTACATTTGTAGACTGAAAGTCATCCGCCATTATGCTTAAAACTCTACGCTATTTAGCTTGACTGCCTGCATCTTTTATAGGTTGCACGTTAATATCGCTATTGTTGTGCGCTGGATCACAGGGGTATGGCGATCTCTACAGCACTTCCGGCTGCTATGAGGTAGGCATACAGTATCGAAAGTTAGGACAGGAAAGGGATACGAGTAAAACTATGCTTCATAATAGCCGGAAGTGCTGTATAGCCTTTTACAAAAAGGTCAAAAGTCAATCTATTTTAGATTTTAGATTGGGGGATTGAGCGACACCTCACCTTTCGCTCGAACTGCTATACCTTAATTTTTTGGCGTTGCTGATTGACAGTATGAATTAAGTTATACGAAAAGACTCAAAGGCACAAAAAGTCTGTCTTCGGCAAAGATTAAAAAATGTACATTCATACTAAATTTCAGCAACGCCGAGAATTTTTTTTCTCTAACTGTCAACTGTTTGCTGTCAAGTGAAAAGGGGGAGGCTTTCAACCAATTTTTTGTAGTAAAAAAGGCTTAAAATAATTTCAACTTGTCTTAAAAGCTGAAAACTAAAGTTTCGTTGACCTTAAAAAAACTGCTGCTTGAAATGTTTGGTCTTTCGGTGAAGCAAGAAATTTATTTTTAGCCTTGTGATTGTTAGAGAACACTAACACATTCCAGGAGCGGTTTTGATAAATAAATAATTAAATTTGTGATGATACTAAAATTTATGTGACAGTTCGCGATCGCCCCAGGACTAATCAATTCCGGGTTTTTCGATGAATCGCCCGTAATTTTTTCGCGTCTGTTCGATCGCCCAACCAGCCTTCAAAACCCGAATTTAGCTCGACTCGCTCGCCCGATAGTTGTCAGATTTTACCAACTCTGGCTGCTTCGAGTCCTCTGCCAAAAGTCGGATCGCGCCCACACAAGGATAGGATCGGGTTGATTGGGCTTGGCGCGGCGATTCTTGCTCGCGATCGCTTCGGTGCACCTCAAAAAGACCACGGCCACTACGTCTTTAAAGCTATGCCTTCGGGTAGGATTAGTAGGACGAGAGGAAGTGGATAAAATGAGCGCCAGCAATTCAACAGAAATTAAGTTCGGAACCGATGGGTGGCGAGGATTGATTGCCCATGACTTTACTTTTGCCAACGTGCGAAAAGTAACCAGGGCGATCGCCAGTTACCTCGAAACCGCTTACACTAAAGACCGCCCAGTTCTAGTATCATACGATACCCGTTTTCTGGCAGACGAGTTCGCCCGCACCTCTGCCGAAGTCTTGGCAGATTTGGGATGGACTGTGATGGTAGTCGATCGAGATTGCCCGACGCCAGTTATCGCCTACAGCGCCAGGCATCTAAACTCCGCAGGCGCCCTGATGTTCACGGCATCGCACAATCCCGCACCCTACTGCGGCATCAAATACATCCCGGACTACGCCGGCCCGGCAACCCCGGAAATTACTGATACCATTGTGGCAAATATTACTGGTGCTTCTGATGCCCCAGCTAAAGGTAGCCACAACGATAAGATCTCCACTTTTGACCCAAAACCCGAATATCTGAAGTTTCTATATACTTTGATCGATGTGGAGCGGATTCGCTCTGCTAAGTTGAAGGTGAAGTACGATGCTCTTTATTCGACTTCTCGCGGCTATCTCGACGGCGTTTTGGAACACTGCGGCTGCGATGTCGAAAGTTTTCACACCTACCGCGATGTGCTGTTTGGGGGCGGAATGCCCGAGCCCAAGGGCGAACAGTTAGTCGAGTTGGTGGAAGCTGTTAAAAAGGATTCGGCTGATTTGGGCTTGGCCACGGATGGTGATGCCGATCGCTTTGGTATTGTTGATGAGTTGGGTAATGTCTTGACTCCAAACACTGTGCTGTTGCTGTTGGCGCGTCACTTGGTTAAGAATAAAGGCTTGACTGGGGCGATCGTCCGTACCGTCGCAACGACCCATTTGCTAGATAATATGGCCGCTAAATACGGTTTAACAATCTACGAAACCGCAGTCGGCTTTAAATACATCGGCGAAAAGATGCGGGAAACAGCCGTGCTCATCGGTGGCGAAGAGTCTGGCGGTTTGAGCGTTTTGGGTCACATCCCCGAAAAAGACGGGATTTTGGCTGATATGCTAGTTGCTGAGGCGATCGCCTACGAAGGCAAACCGCTATCTCAGCTAGTAGAAGAAGCCATCAAAGAAGCCGACGGCCCCCTGTACAACAAACGCTTGGACTTGCACCTAGATGAAGCGCACAAAGCTGCCGTTTTGGATTCTTTCACCAAGAATCCCCCGACAGAAATAGCGGGTATTGGTGTTAAGGAAATCGGCCGCAAAGACGGGATTAAACTTTATCTTGAAGACGGCGGTTGGGTATTGCTGCGGCCTTCGGGAACTGAACCTCTGATGCGCGTTTACATGGAAACCAACTCTTTGGAAAAAGAAACCAAAGTTGCCGAGTACATGGAAAAGGTAATTGCCAAATTAGAATCTGCTTAACTTTCCACTTATCCCAATGCGGGGTTTTTTCCCTAAGCTTTGAGATTGTAGGGTGCGCAGTGCGCACCTTACGTATTTTTGATAAATTTAGCAAATATTCTGAACATGAATCATCGAGATTTGTCAGCCGCCATTGACAAACAAATCAAAATTAATTGACCAACCAATCAAAATTATCAGTATTGTGCGATCGCACTTTAAAATTTTTCCATCAAATCTTTTTCTGCCGCATAAACATCTCGTAGCTGTTGCAGGGCTGAAGTAGAGATTGCCGATTTAACCGTAGCTACTAATTTACCCCACTCAAACAAGCTGTCAACTGAAACAGCCGCCTGGAAGTTGTGCGTATAAAATTTAGTCCAAAATCCTGGTGCTTGCTTGCCTTTCCAGCGTTTGTACCACCGGCCAAAATCTTGAGGGGAAGGCGGATTTACTTCTAAAATTGGGGGGAAATCGGCGTAGCTGACAAACCGGCTGATGCTTTTGGCGTGGACATACACCATGTAACGGCAGCACTCAATCCGGTAAATGTCGTCTGCTGAGATGTTGAACAGCAGTGCTACTGTGTCTTCTGTGACGAATCTCGCCAGCGGATGCAGCACTGGCGATTTGTGGATAATTTTTGATTCGCCGATCGCCGATGATTTTCTCGGAGTATCTGATATCATTGTAAGTACCTATATGGTAAGTGCCTTTGTGGTAAGTGCCTATTGTGGTAATTGCCTATTCTGATGCTAGATAAGTCTCTTGATGGTGATAAGTCTATTGATGGTAGGTGTTTAAGACAGAAAAAAATCTGTCTAAATTAGGTTTTAAAGACGATCGCCCTTTAGTTTTCCAGGCCAGGGGGCGATCGGCTTTTTTGATACGCTTATTTTAAGGTGGCATGACACCAAGTGTCAAGTATGGGTTTAGTTAGAGTAAAAGTTAGAGAATTAGCAGCCGAGAAAGGCTGGACGTTTAAGGAAGTGTCTGAACGCTCTGGAGTCTTGTATAATACGGTCAAACATTATGCTCGCTGTCCAGCGATGTCAAAGGTTGATTTTACTTCTCTGCTGAAGTTAGCTCGCACGTTTGACGTGATGATTGAGGATGTGGTCGAGGTTTTGGAGGAATAGGTCGATCGGCCTTGAGTTATTCAGACCTATATCCCGGTCTAAATTTGTATGTCCTATTATATGACGCAATTGCATCAACTGTCAAGCATGGGTTTAGTCAGGCTGAAAATTCGAGAACTGGCGGCCGAGAAAGGCTGGACACTGAAGGAAGTATCCGATCGCTCTGGGGTAATTTATAGCACTGTCAGAAGCTATGCTCGTCGTCCTGAAATGGCAATGGTAGACTTTACTTGCCTGCGGAGGTTAGCTCGAACTTTTGATGTGATGATTGAGGATTTGGTTGAGGTTTTGGAAGAGTAGTCGATCGCCCTTGAGTTTTCGAGACTGGGGCGATAGCTTTTTTTTGGTTTTTACACTATAGCATGATTATCTGTAGTTAATCAAACTTATTTATACTTAATCAGAATAAGGATGCTAATATCAAGCAAAGTTGTTATTTATAGTTGATTATTCGTGGTGAAAACTAATACTGCGATCGCGGTCAGTTCCGTGATTAAGGAAGTCATTCAAAAACAAGCCCAAGCGACCAGACTAACCCAGAAGGAAGTGGTGTACTTAGGAATGCTGGCAATTGATGCGCTCGATAAGGACAGTCGCCAAGAATTGGCTGACAAGGTGCATCAGATGCAGGTGAACGGGGAGATTTGAGGCTTGAGGGCGATTCCGGCTCGGGATAGCTGCACTTAACGAACTTTTCGTGAAATGAGGGAGAAGGGCGATTCAGTATGCTTTCACAGGATTGTTGTGCGACTGTCAAGGATTGTAGTCCATGAAACTCCGGTATTTCAAGCCGATCCAATCACCGCGTGCAGTACAGCCAAACTTGTATCCGCATCCAACATCCCAAAAACAAAACATATATTCTTTTTGGTTTTGAAGGTATTCATTTACTAACTGATTAGCAGGTTTCTCCTCAGAAAAATCATGATAGTTTTTGTTGAAATAGTAGATGTCATCCTCCCAAAACTTTCCCACCTTCAGAGCTTTTTCAATTGCTGTGGCTTTCTCCGAAGCTACCGTACAAAAAATCTGATGCTCGTGAGTGTATTCGTGGTAGTAACCAGTCACTTTAATAGGTTTAAATTCGGCAAGAATTTTTCTAATTTTATCATGTAAATCTTGTGTTACAAAATTTGGTGAGTCACAGGCAGTTAGTGAGGCGAAGGCGGGATGAAACGACTTATCGTATCGCTCCCAAACTTGATCGGGAACGGTAGGGGCAAGACAAATCCAGTCCGAATCAGGAGTTTTACCCACAATTATATAAATCTTAAATTCACCAGACCCCCACGCGTTGAGACTAGGCTCAATACTCCTCAAACTAAAAATTTGAAGACTCTGCAAACTATTTTTCAAGAAGTATGCTAAAGCATCGTAATACTTGAATTGCTTTGATTGTAAATATGGGTTCCAGGATTTATCTTTACGTTGGCGTCGAGGTGGTGCGTATTCATAACCCGGATATTCCTTTGGATCAACTGGCAATCCACGTCGCTCGATCGCTTTCCACGCTGTAATAGCTGAATCTATATCTGCAAGCTGAACAAACCCTTCTGATACTAACAAATTCCAGGCATTAAGGCTTCCTCTACGATCTGTATCCCACCAAAATGGCTGCAAACTTTTTGCATAGTGTTTGAACTTGTTTATGAGTTGCTCTGTGGCTGGGTGCATATTATTACTGCCAGGATGGTTAGGAAGTTTTTGAATATCGTCGTGGGCAGGTTTTGATTTTTTGTCGATCGGCATCAAAGATTTTGGTGAATCGGCCCCCCACTATAATAACTATCTTGGCAGTTGCTAGAGCAAAAAAAAATCCCCCGCCCGAAGGCAGGGGATTTCATTTAATTACCTAGAAACCAGAGTTCAGAGTTACCCGAATTTCCCGGCCGTCGAGGCAATTACAAAGGCCGCGTAAGTGAAGACGTTGCCCACAGTAAAGTGAACTAAGCCAACCAAACGACCTTGGACGATCGACAAAGCAACAGGCTTGTCTTTCCAGCGAACCAAGTTGGCCAAAGGAGTGCGCTCGTGAGCCCAAACCAAGGTTTCGATCAACTCTTGCCAGTAACCTCTCCAAGAGATCAGGAACATGAAACCAGTTGCCCAAACCAGGTGTCCGAATAAGAACATCCAGGCCCAGACTGACAGGTTGTTAGTACCGTACGGGTTGTAACCGTTGATCAACTGAGAAGAATACAGCCAGAGGTAATCGCGGAACCAGCCCATCAGGTAGGTTGAAGACTCATTGAACTGAGCCACATTACCTTGCCAGATGCCTAGGTGCTTCCAGTGCCAGTAGAACGTTACCCAAGCTAGGGTGTTCAACATCCAGAAAACAGACAGGTACATCGCGTCCCAAGCAGAGACATCGCAGGTACCGCCACGGCCGGGGCCGTCGCAAGGGAAAGCATAACCGAAGTCTTTTTTGTCCGGCATCAGCTTAGAACCGCGTGCATCCAGAGCGCCCTTGACCAAGATCAAGGTGGTGGTGTGCAAGCCAAGTGCGATCGCGTGGTGAACCAAGAAATCGCCAGGTCCGATCGCCAAGAACAGAGAGTTAGTAGAGCTATTAATGCCTTCCAACCAGCCTGGGAGCCATACGTTACCGTAGTTCGGCCAAGCGGTAGCAGCAATGCTGTCTGGGTTGGAAAGTAGCACGTCCATGCCGTACAGAGCCTTCCCGTGAGCAGCTTGGATGAACTGTGCGAACACTGGTTCAATCAAGATTTGCTTTTCAGGAGTTCCGAAAGCGACTACAACGTCGTTGTGAACGTACAAGCCGAGAGTGTGGAAGCCCAAGAACAGCGATACCCAGCTCAAGTGAGAGATAATCGCTTCTTTGTGCTGCAACACGCGATCGAGCACGTTGCCTTTATTAGCTTCAGGATCGTAGTCCCGCACCAAGAAGATAGCTCCGTGGGCGAAAGCGCCGACCATGATGAAACCAGCAATGTA
>JBDTEI010000353.1:0-5825 GCA_039922675.1 Microcoleus sp. | reverse complement strand
GCCACATTCGGTTTCAGCGATTCCAACTCCCGCAAAACAACTTCTAAATCCGTCTCTGGAAGCAAGTAGAAATTCTCCGCCGAATTATCCTCGGAATCTGTTTTAGCTTCCCCATTACTACCAGATTTATTTCCGCCATTACTTGACAAATCAACCGGATTAGCCACGCCCAAACGTTGCGATCGCAATTTTACTTGCTGGCCAGACTCCTCCGCACTAACATAGAGTATTCTATCCTTGCGAGCCAACATATTCGCCATCTGTAATAGCAGCGTCGATTTCCCGATTCCCGGTTCCCCACCAATCAACACCAGCGAACCCGGAACAATCCCACCTCCCAAAACTCGATCGAGCTCCCCGTAACCAGAAGGCCAGCGAGACTGAGTTTGGTCAGAAATCTGCGATAATCTAAAAGATACCTTTGGTTGACCCTTGGACTTATCAGGAGGTGCACCGTGCAGTCCCTTAGTTGTCACCCCAGTTAAACCAGCCCGCGGCCCGCCAGCAGTATGTGGTTCTACCTGCTCGTCAAAACAATCCCACTTATGACAGCTAGGGCACCTGCCAAAATATTGTGGTGAATCATACCCGCATTCCCGACAAATATATTGTATTCGAGGTTTAGGCATTGTTTACAGATATGATAAATAGTCAACCTTAACATTTGAAAAAGTCTGAGTTAAAGCAATTATCAAGCTTTCAGACCGATCGCCACAGGCCAATGAGTTTGTGTCTTCTATGATAGGGTAAAAAAAAATAACATTATCTGAAATGTAACTTAAGGAGTGCTCGGTAACTTGGAAAACCATAAAGAAAAAATTCTGGTAGTCGATGACGAAGCCAGTATTCGCCGCATTTTGGAAACTCGCCTTTCCATGATTGGCTACGATGTCGTCACCGCTGCTGACGGCGAAGAAGCTCTCGAAACATTTCGCAACACCGAACCCGACTTAGTGGTTTTGGATGTGATGATGCCAAAACTCGACGGTTACGGCGTCTGTCAGGAGTTGCGCAAAGAATCAGACGTACCCATCATCATGCTAACCGCTTTGGGAGACGTAGCCGATCGCATCACCGGCTTAGAATTAGGCGCAGACGATTACGTCGTCAAACCTTTCTCTCCCAAAGAACTAGAAGCCCGCATCCGTTCGGTACTGCGGAGAGTTGACAAAAACGGCACTTCGGGAATTCCCAGTTCTGGAGTCATTCAAGTCACGAATATTAGGATTGATACCAACAAGCGCCAAGTTTACAAAGGCGACGAGCGAATTCGGCTCACAGGCATGGAATTCAGCCTGTTAGAGCTGCTGGTGAGCCGTTCAGGAGAGCCTTTTTCGCGATCGGAGATTTTGCAAGAAGTCTGGGGATACACGCCAGAACGCCACGTAGACACCCGCGTTGTGGACGTTCACATCTCCCGGCTGAGGGCAAAATTGGAAGACGACCCCAGCAACCCTGAGTTAATTCTCACCGCCCGCGGCACAGGCTATCTATTCCAGCGAATTGTCGAAATTGGGGAAGTCGGTTGACAGTTAACAGTTGACTGTTGACAATTGGCAGTTGTTAAATTACCAACTACTAATTATAAAACTTAAGCACGGGTGTCCAGAAACCGGGTTTTTCAACCAAAATACTTGGTTAAAACCCTCAATTTTGGTAAAAAACCCGGTTTCTTGGTGAGCGAGTACGTCAAAGCCTAAATGACAACTATCAGCCGTCAACTATCAACCGTCAACTGTCAACTATCAACAGACTCATGACAAAATCTGACCCCAATAAAGTTTTGCGGCAATTGCCCTTAGTTGCAGGAGGGTTAGCAGGTACGCTGCTGATGGTTAACCGCTTGCTGACGCCGCAAATTACAGATTCTCAAGCTCGATCGGACGTTTTAGGAGTAATTATCAGCGCCCTGCTGATTTTAACAGGTTTGCTGTGGCAACAAGTGCAAGCGCGATCGCCCGATTCGGTACAGCTTATCGGCTCTGAAGGCTTCGAGTTTGCGCCGGATTTGCCAGATGCCGTCAAGGTAGAATTAGCCTGGGCGTCGCGTTTGCTGTTGACAAATACTGCCACAAGGGCGATCGTCATTGTATATCAAGGAAAAGTTTTATTAAGGCGCGGCATCTTAGGCCTCAATCCCGAAGTCAAGCCAGGGCCAATATTGCAGCGAGTGCTTGACAAAAATAAACCAATTTATTTAGTAAATCTCAATATTTATCCAGGCAAAATTGAATTCGACTATTTGCCCGAAAATACCCAAGGAGTCATCTGTCAGCCTCTGGGTAATCAAGGTGTATTAATCTTAGGTGCTAATGCGCCGCGTAGCTATACAAAACAAGATGAAAATTGGGTTGAAGGCATTGCCGAAAAACTAGAACATACTCTCGGTCAA
Organism: Microcoleus sp.; assembly: GCA_039922675.1. Taxonomy (GTDB): domain Bacteria; phylum Cyanobacteriota; class Cyanobacteriia; order Cyanobacteriales; family Microcoleaceae; genus Microcoleus. The sequence goes on along the minus strand of JBDTEI010000353.1, from coordinate 3,433 downwards.
TTTTAGATATTAGATTTTAGCTGATAGGGTACTCGCGGGCGCACCTTATGCGTTATTGTCTCAATCATCGAGAAGCTATGTTCTGACGCACATTACAAAAGAATGGCTATTTAATAACTTAAGCAATGTTTGCTCGTTGCTCGTTGCTCGTTACCAGGAAGAGCCTGGTAATGCAGTCGTAGGGTGCGTCAGAATGCGTTATTTTCTCAATCATCGAGAAGCTATCAATACGCTTGGGTTAAAACAAACTCCCCCTAACCCCCTTAAAAAAAGGGGGGGACAAGAATCCGATCAAAGTCCCCCTTCTTAAGGGGAATTTAGGGGGATCTCGACTCGGCGGTAAACGACAGATACAAAAATTTTAGGCTGGTTGTTGATACCAATACTTACTTAACGAGCCCAATCAGTACCGCGCCAGATTGTGAAAAACAAAACACTAGAAATCAACGCGCCCAGCAGCCACTTAACAGCATTTTTAAATAACCCCAAGCGCTGATTTGATTGAACCGTGGCGCTTTGAGCCTGCAACCGTTCCTTAGCCGGAGTAATTCTCGAAAGAATTTGGCTTTTCAATTCCTGCGGGTTTTGCGTATTCGCTGGTACCCCCAAACGGGTAAGTTCCCCTGCCAAATTCTTTAAATCTTCAGGAGTACCCTTGTTTAGCTTGTCTTCCACCTGCTGCAACTGAGCTAATTGTTGGTTGGCTTGAGTAGTAATTTGCTTGTCATTTTGGTTGTTCACATAGATAGTGCCAAAAATTCCCAAAGGCATCATCAACAGAAAAACCACCGCCAGCAGCAGACATACCCAAGACAAAATCTTCAAAAAAACGTTTTCCAAATTTCTGCGGTCATACCCTTCTCCAAAAAATATCAGCGCCATTGCCAAAAGAGGAACGGGCACCCGTTCCACTACCGCGCCAATCGTCTGCAATTCCCAGACGCGATTGCCAAAATTTGCTGGGATCAGAACTGCGATCGTATCTAATAAAGATAGAATTAATAGACCGTAGCCAATCCAACGCAGTCTGTAGATAGAAAAACCTTGCTCGCTTTGTAAGTCATTCATAACATAATCACAGTTGTTGTTAACACAAAAATCGCTCTTGACCGCCCAAAAACAGATATAAGACCCCGAATTAAGCTGTTGAGATTCAAGAATTTTAGACCAAATTTCAAGTTCCAAGATTCATCTTAAGAGTAAATCCAAAATCCAAAATCTAAAATCTAAAATCGACTGACTCAAGGTTCGGGAAATCGCGGCTGCCACCACGCATACCAAGAAACCCAAGCATTCTCTAGGATTTTTTGGGCATTTTCTGGAGTTGTTTTATCCAAAGGCACAGACATCTGAGTCCACAAACAGCGCCTGTCTTGAATATTTCCCCTACCCAACAGCCAAAACAGAATTCGGTTCGGCTGCCAATCGCGAGTATTACGATTGTATCTAAACTGTTCGGCAGTGACTGTAGCACCGCCACGAGGATTGATACACGAACTCAAATACAGTCGATTTTGCTGTTGCAAAATTCCGTGAAACCCCGCGCCTTTAGTGTTTGCTAATGCTAGTTTACCAGTAGACGACCTGAGAATAGTATGTCCCTTCATCATACTTTCCACATCCCCAATGGTGCCGACCACATAGCGCATCTCTATTTCTAGAGCAATGCTACTTTTTTGATATTCATACTTTCTGGCAGCCTTGACTTCTGAAGTATCGATAATTTTTAGCGGCACGCTCTTTTGTAGTTTCCACTCTGCTAGAGGCACTGACTCGGGAAATTCAAACTGGGTTACCAGACTTTTACCAGTCGATGGATAGAATGTCAACTTTCCGGCAACCAACAAAACCCCTGCCAAAGTAACAGCCAAAAGAGAAATTCTAACTGGTTTCCAATAGGTAATAGCCATTAGTAATTTTCTTTCTCCTTATTTTTTGGTTCGTCTTTCAAGATGGCAAACCAGCAGAATATCCCGAAAATGAATACAGAAATCATTGAAAAGACTACCGAACCATTTCCTTCATGCCAGTATTTAAATGCTTCTGGTTGAGATAGCGATACTAGCACTGCCATGAGAGCAACTCGCGCGGCATTCACTACAAATGCAATAAGTATTGCTACGATTGGAACTACAATTTTCTGCCCCGTAGTTGTAGGAAACATCAGCAAGAAAACCAGGGCGAGTCCTAACAATTGTAAAATTGCATTCACGCCCGAACAGCCGTGATAAACTTCGACGCTGCCCTTTTCCAGGATGAGAAAAACTCCTTGCCGCACCACTTCAAATCCTAGATAGTGCAGGATGAAAGCTGAAAATTTCGCTGTCAATAGGGCGACATTAACAAATACTCCGATTAATCCGGGTGGAATAGCTGTATAGGCAAGAATTAGCAGTTCCTGCCAATATTGTTTTAGTCCTTTTGTGCCGGAAGCTAGCAACGCCAGACTTATTCCTGTCAAGAAAGGCGAAGCCCTGATAAAAAAGTCGTATCCACCAGATATCGAAGAACTTTTGAGCAATATTAAAGCAATTAACGATGCCCCAAAGAAGCTGGCGAAAATTCCGCTTTCAAAAGTTAAGGATTCGTGTTTTTCCCAAATCAGAAATGCTACGACTCCCCAAAACAGTAACATTGTGCCGAACAGGTCAGCGCTGTCTGTTCGGGAAGTCAGAGTCAGGTGCAGGGCAATCAAACCGGAGGCGATGCCTAACAGCCAGTATCTAGGTTCTTGGACTTGTTTGAGCCAGTTGATTTCGGTCATTGCTGCTTTCTGTTTTTAGATAAGACATACGGTTGAAACCACGTCTTGTCAAACGCTGTCGGGATGGTGCGCGGACTGAAGATAGGATGTACGGTTTAAACCGCGTCTTGTCAAACGATGTCGGGATGGTGCGCGGACTGAAGAAGAGAACGTAATTTTAACCGCTTGTTCTTCAACCCGCTATTCTAGGGTTTTGCTTGTATAGACGCGGTTTCAACCGCCGGGTCTTCTGAACCGTATTGCCGTATATAGAAATTATCAGCTACAAACAGTTGCATAGATGTTTGGCGGATGAGTTTTAACTAAATCTTCACAAAGATTGACAAGGGTGAATATTTATGAAACAAAAATGCACTTAATTTAATTAGGAATTACGCAGAAACTGAGTTTTTTAACCAAAATACTTGGTTCAAGCCCTGAATAATAGTTAAAAAACTCGGTTAATGATTCACAGGTTAGACGGGAGCGATCGCACGCCAGTTACTAATTAGCGTATATTTTGCTGTAGTAAGTTTGATATTCCTCGGAAAGTAGGGGTTCCCACCACTCGCGATGGGCTAAGTACCATTCCACGGTCTGCCGCAAACCTTCTTCAACTGTGACTGAGGGAGTCCAACCCAACTCTGTTTTAATTTTGTTGGCATCAATAGCGTAACGCCGATCGTGCCC
>JBDTEI010000352.1:0-11254 GCA_039922675.1 Microcoleus sp. | reverse complement strand
AAAGTCAATCAAAAAGGACTAGGCAAAAACAGCCAGCAAAATGTTCGCACTACATTTTTTTCACCTCAGCACAAATTCCACCTTTTCCGTCGTCCATTCATTACTGGCTTTAGTTACAACCTCCGCCATTCGCCCCTGTAAATCTTGGTCTAACGCTGGCAATTCCCACAAGTGATAATTCGTTGCATCCAAAGTTGCAAATACTTTTATTACATTTACCCCTTCCTCATAATTTTCTGGCACTGATATTTTGAGGTTTTCTGTTCTCTCTTGTCCGGGTTCTACAACTTCATAATTCGCACCTTTGGGATAGAGTTGTTCTATACTAAAATCCATATCAAAGTTCAAGGCAGTGATATTTAAAGTTCGATTCGATTCATTACGAATTCGTAACGTAACATCTGTGCCTTTTTCTAATACAGGAACCTTACCATCAGCATTCAAAACTACAATTTGCCGTTTTACTGATTGAACCAATTCAACCTTAAGTTTGCCATTTAAGCGAGAAAAAGCATCTTCATTATCCATATCCAAAGAATTTTGATATATGGCAATATGGATTAAGCGATTAATGAGCTTTTTAGCTGCTTCAGGTGCATCAACTTTGATCGGAAAAAGAACATTTTTGATAGGTTCTTTGTTAGAATCTAAAATCAAATATTCTCCTTGAGGATTCACGGAAACAAAATAATTCACATTCTCATCTTTTTCGGTTTCTGGACAAAATTCTATCCAGCTATGATTTTTAACTTCCTCTTTTTTAGTTTCGAGGATACCAGGAAGTGATGACACATCTACACCAGGAATTTGCGGTATTGGTGAAGGCAGAAGAACGCGAACTTTGCGAATTTGTTCCAACGGTGGCCCTACATAGACAGCAGGTGAACCTATTTCAATTATTCTTTCTCTTAATTTAGGTTTGAGTTCTCTGGTTGTAAATTCGTTGTGTAGCGCCGTTACTTCTGCCCAACAGTCGGATGCTCCCAATTCTACTACTTTAACTGTAGCAATTCGCTGTTCACTATCCTCGAAATTCCGCGTCCCGAATCGAAAAATATCGAATTCTGCCCCTTGTTTAAGGCCGCTAGCTTCACCCATTTGCAATTGGACTCGGTTTTGGGTAATATCTACTTTCATCACCGGAGCATTACGATTAGCAACGACAGATTGACTGCCCAAAAAAGTGCGATTTATTTCGCCTATCAACATCGGTGTTTGTCGTTCAAAGTCATTATGAATTAGATTAGAAATGCGATCGTACAAGTCTTTAACAGGAATTTCTATCCCATATTCTCGCAAAGCTTTTAGTAAATAATAAGTTAAAGCGCCGTTGCGTTCTGTCCCTTCAAAAACCTTTTCATAAGCGAATTCCTGATCCCGACAAGCTGCTATTAAGGTATAACCTTTCGGTTCTGGCAACAAACCATTGACGACGGTAATATTGCGGCTATTTTCTGTTGAAGTTTGCCAATTTTGTGCTAAGTCCTGAAGAGGTGCAACTAAACTATCAGTTGGTCGGGAAGTGGTGTCAATAAAACCTTCACCTCGAATCCGGTCATCTCCGCTCATTTCTCTAGTTGCGCCACCGGAATGACAGCTATCGAGTACCAGGGTTACAACCAAGTCTTTTGCTACCATTTCTTCCAGGAGTTTGGCAAATTCCAAATCCCGCAAATAGCGTGAATTAGGTTGACCGATATCTGTGGGAACCAAAGCTTCATCTAAACCCATAGAACCCTTGACATCTTCAAAAATTGTTTTCGCCCGTCCGCCGTGACCGGAGTAGTGAATGTATACTCGGTCTTGAGGTTGAGCTTTGGCGGTTAGTTCTTTGAATTTGGCGACAATATTTTCATAAGTGGGTAAAAGTTCTGGGGGTTCTTGGGGTTGGTTGGGATTGTCGGAAGCAGTAGCGGTGAGTTTAATAATTTGGTCGGGTGTGAGGTGGAAGGTGTCTTTTAAATAGGTTTCGACGTGGTTGATATCTTGGACGCATCCCCGCAAGTTTTTGTAGCAGTTACCGTCTGGTAAACGATGGGGGAAGTAGAAATTGATGCCGATGAGGAGGGCGTAGAAGTTGGGGGTTTGGTTTGTCATGGTTTTTGGTGGGTAAGGGGTTTGGGAAAGTTGGATTTTTGTAGGGAGTGAAATAGGGGTTTTTATGCAGTTGTTGACAGCGACTCGTAATCCCGTTCTTTAACGCTAACCTGAATAAAATCTCGTTCCTCCTGCGTCATTTCATCAGCGCGTTTTTGCAACCAATCTTCCGCCACAGTAAACGGCACACCGCGCAACAAGGCCCCAGAGTCATGGTTATCATTTTTCCATTCGCGTAACGCCACCTTCAGCCGTTCTTGCCAAGTCCGAAACTGACGGTTAGCATTTATCTACTCGCACAGAGTTCCCCATTGCCGAATTAGGGTTTCATGCACCAATTCTACGGTATCTTCCTGTTCTTGCCGCCCCGTCACCACCAAACGCGCTTGATATCCAGCTAAATAACTGACCAAATTCCAGTTATCTTCCCCCACTTCCGCACGAGTCGCGACGCGCCTGGTGTCTTCGGTTCCTTCCCCTGGACGCACTAATTGCACAAATATTCGTTGTGCTTGCTTTTTCTCGGTTTCGCTCAGTTTTTGATAAACTTGTTCGGCATGATTAGCAATGGCTTTTTTTACCCCGCCAATTTCCTCGTAAGCTTGGTGAGTTAACTCTCGTTTTTTCTGCTTTTCCCACAAGTGAGTTAAAGCAAATTCTAATAATGGTAAATTTCCCGGTTCTTGCCCCACATCATCAAGAATACGTTTCGTTAATTGTGCCTCTAATTGTACTTCTAACTTCTGGGCAGGTAATTCAATCGCTTGTTGTAATTCCTCCCGCTTCATGGAACTGAGTAACTGCGGTGTATACTCCTGCAAGGCATCGCGCAACGGACGATAAGAAAGTACATAGCCGTAAAAATCAGCCCGTAAAGTTAAAATCAATGTGATATTTTTTTGAGCGATCGCCGTTAGCAACCCATTAGTAAAATGTTCCTGTTCTTCCTTCACATGACTAACGGTGTACAGTTCCTCAAATTGGTCTGCAACTAACAACAACCGTTTCCCAGAGTTGCGGTCTAAAATGCGAGACACTACTTGCAGCAAGGTGATTTTACCTTGCTTCATATCGCTTGCCAATCCCACGGCAGATCGCAGTTGTTGAGTTTCCCCCGCTGCTGGTTCTAATTGCCGCACTAAGGCAAAAGCTAACTGCACAAAGGGTTCTTTGCCCGGACGGAAAGATTCAATTAACCAGTTTCCGTCTTTTCGCAATTTGGGAATTAATCCCGCATATACCACAGAAGATTTACCACTGCCACTTGGCCCAACCACTGCTACCAAAGGTTGTTTGTGCGTTACTTCTACTAAATTACTGACAAATTTTTCCTGTCCAAAAAAGAAGTCGGCATCTTCTTCCCCAAAGGCAGACAATCCTTGGTAAGGATTGGGCGGAATCACATCTTCAAAATCATTTGATACACCCTCACTCCCTGAATTGATTAACTGTTTTTTCTTGAAAACAGGAGTTTCCTGCTCTCGGAAACTAATCATCTGCGAGCAACCTAACTCGTAGGATTCTTCTACTGTATATCCCGCCGCGATCGCATCATAAAAGCCTACAGCAAAGGCAAGGGCTGCTCGATCTCCCACAGCTCGATTCATGCCAATGACATAATTAACGTATTGGCTAATTGCCTCAGCCTGTACTTCGGAATAACAAGCATTGAGAATTACACAGTCTACACCTTTCTGGGCAAACAATTTAAACATACTGGCGAGGGCGTTTGTCTGCACCAGCGCCATTTTTCCGGTATCGTCTTCTAGGACAATTCCCTCTGCTCCTGCACCATGCCCGGAAAAGTGGACAATGTTGGGTTGACAATCTAAAATAGCTCGGTAAAAGTCACGGGAACGCACGGCCCATTTTTGTTCTAATTTATACTGATCTCGTTTATTTCCCCGTCGCAGTCCTTCGTCAATTTCCCGGATCTCTTGATCTAATCGCAAGGGAGCGGTATTGGTGGGATTGGCTGCCAGAATCAGAATTGTTTTGACTGGGTTGTTGTTAGTCATGGGAAAAGGAATTGCTCTGGTTTTCTGGAGCTTTTACTTCTGTTTGCTTAAAGAGATTTCTTTTACTTAAACGGATTAAGGTATTTCTATTACTATACGGTTCAGTCTTAGTATACCAAGCTGGCAATAAAATCTTTGATGTGCGTTAAGTAACTTTACAGTGCGAGAAAATGTAAAGCTATCATAACCAGTGGGATTGATTTGCTTGAGTTCTTCAACAAATTTAACTGTGTTTGCTTGATTTCCGGTTCGATAGTAACTTTCGGGCGATTTAAATGTTATAGCAATCCTTGCAGGAGTCGTAAATTTTTTACCCCACCCCAACCCTCCCCTTATCAAGGGGAGGGAGTAAGAAATTCACAAATGATTTAGGATGGCTATACATACTTAGCAGTAGTTTGATGGGACGATCGCACTTGTCTAAAGAATGGTTAAGATTTCCGATGTGTAGCTCTGCCTTGGTTAAGCTATATTGACGGGTTTTCATTCATCAGCTTGACAGGCAAAGCACAATCAGCAATATTCAAGTTAAATAAAGTCTGGAGACAAGTAATCATGGCAGAAATTGAAGTTTTGGTAAACAGTTTGTGGGAACTTGATGAGGATCAGCTAGCAGCACAAATTGGCGATCGCGCTCAAGCCATAGGGGATGATGTGGCTGGACTTGGAACTAGAGGGATAGACGCTGCTTCCCTGGATTCTATTGATGTGAATGTGGCGGCTAGAGCATCGATCGATCCCAGGCTCCTAGAAACTGGCCAGCGGCTGTTCGATCGCGTAAACCCCTTAGTTTACGACCTGATGTGCAAACCCCTAGGAAACGATCCACAGACTCAGAAAATCCTTGATGAAACGATCGGTCAAAATTACACTAAAGCTGCTGGGCTGTTAGCTCCTGTTCTCATCTCTGCACTGGGACTTGCTCCTGCGATTGCTACTCTCGTCGCTACGTTGATTGTCAAAAAGATTGCCAATTATACCTCTACTGAAATTTGCGACACTTGGAAGCAACACCTGCCCCAACCCACAAGCTGAGCTATAAACGGAACTTCCTCCGCCTGCGGTGGAAGTTCTGTTCGAGGTTTGGTCGATCGCGCGCTAACACTTCAACCTATTTGTTCGCGGGTTTTGAGATCGACAATTCCATCTGGCTTCAAACCTTTTTTCTGCTGAAATTCCTTGACGGCTGTATCTGTTCCCGGCCCAAATTCACCGTCAGCGCCAACTACAACGCCAGCTTTGTTCAAAGCTTCCTGAAGCTTGATGACATCCGAGCCTTCCATTCTCGGCATCGCCAAGCGCAAGGTTCTGGGTTTGTCATCCCACGGCGCTTTAGCAAACCCTTGAGCAGGCGATCGATTAAGTGCATCCTCGGTTTGGGGGCCAAAGCCGCCATCCTCGCCAATCTTTGCATCAGGATTGTTCAGATTCCAAAGCTGCTGAAATGCGAGTATTGAGTTACTGCGAAGATCGATCGTTCCGTCGCCTATGTAGTTGAAGTGAGGCGGATCGCCCGCTAATGGCTGCCAGCCATACGGCATCAAATAAGATTCCCAGCCTCTAGGATCTTCAATGTCGATCGCTAGCCCTGTTTGGTGATTGCTGGCGCCTGGTGCTGCTACAGGATTGGAGTTGTTGGAGCGATCGTTATACAATAGCATTTGTTGGGCGATCGTGCGGTAGGCAGAGTTCACCTGCATCCTTTGACCTCGATCTTGAATGGCTCTCTGAAGTCCCTCTTTTGCCGGGGTTTGTACGTAGGGAAAAGCTGCATCCAGCAAGTCTACATTAAGGTCATCAAAACTGACAAAGGCATCTGGCATCATCAGTTGTAGTTGATAAATCAACTGTTGAGATAAGCCATTGACCACCGCAGTCGAAGACATGGGAGCATCTTGGAGCAATCCCAGAAAACTGCCTCTAAGTTCCAACATATCCCGTTGGACAAATTCTTCACAGGCTTCGATAATTACAGGTTGATTAAATAGAATGTCGCTTGAGTTAGTCATGGTTTTATCCAATCAATTTGAATTTAGTCAGTCCTGGATTCATAAACTCTATCCGTAGGGCTCTTTGCACACCGTACCTTACCTCCACAGAGCTTGTGAAAATTACTTAATTGTGTTAGTTTAATTGGTTACACAATCGATTTTATAGTCCCAATGCTTTGCGTGTTTCGGCGCCGACAACACCATCCGCCGTTAGCCCTTTTTGCTGTTGAAACTGTCGCAGAGCACGATCGGCATCTTTACCAAAAACGCCATCTGCTGAAACATTTATTCCTGCCGCGATCAGCGCTTCTTGCACTTGACGCACATCCTCACCTTGCATTATTGGCTCGGTAAGTGTGAGAACCCGAACTTCCGGCATTCCTAAAAACAGAGCTTGCTCGGCCAAGCGCCTGCGTGTCAGCCCTTCCCAGGGTTCACCATTGACTTTATTCCACACAGGAAACTGATTGGCTGCTCCTTGATAATCTCCGTTGTTCAATAGCTTCAGAAGAGTTGAACCTCCAAAACCTTCTGTTCCTGGGCCCACGTTGAAGCAGAAGCAAACCAGTGCAGAAAACTGGTTGTCATCGATCTCAACTTCAACGGCATCCTCAACATAGGATTCAAACTTTTCTAAATCTCCCCTCAGCAATTCTTCTGCTTGCGTTTGGCTAATAGTCAGTCCTAGATAAACATCATCGCCAGTGTGTCCGTAACCAATTGTCCAAACTCCACCGCCATCATCATAAGCAGTGAGTTTACATCCTTCAAAGGTAGTTAGAAGCTTGAAACCTTCTTGATTGATATGCTTTGAACCTCTGCGTTCTACCACATCAGGAGGTTGTTCGTCTGGAGGATGAATATAATATGTTTTAGCGACACTGAAACTTAAAGCATCAATTAATGCTTTTACTTGCCCATTAGTCTCCGTGACTTTAATAGCTAGGTCGTCTTTGATTTCGTATACGCGACCATCGCCGAAGAGTTCCAACGATCTTTTTGGCATTTGAATTTTTCCTTTTTACAAGGTAGGTTCAGTCAAAAGAGGCATCTTGAAGATCCGAACGCCAAACTTTTGCCTATTTTCAAAATGAGTGAAAAGAGTCTATTAATTAATGATTTTGAGCCAAAGTCTTGGCTTGACAGGTGATTTTGTTATTATATAGCTCTGTTCCACAGTCATGTTCGCGATTTTCGCAAACCTTTACAAAAATTCATTCACCTTGACAATCGGCTTTCTCAATGTCTCTGGTTCACTACGGTTTTGACTCATGTTTCGCAAATGTAACTCATCTTATTGTAATAGTCCGGACTGTTTTTAATTCGCAGTCTGAAATCCTGAATTTCCCAGAAAGTAACTCGATATGTAAAGCTATCATCAGAAGAGCGATCGCTTCGTCAGAACTTACGCAAAAAGTTGGGGCGGGGCGGGTTTACGGGTTCTCTGGCTGATCTTATAGATTGTTGATGAACCCGCCCCAACAATAGTTATTGTTGATTTATTGGCTAGACAATGTAAGGAGAATCGATCGCCCTTGCGCGATTAATTGCTACCAAAGTCTGGTAAATCAAAGCCGAAATCTCAGCCCGGGTGATGTCCCGCTGCGGAGAAAGCCGATCGCGCGCCGGATAGTTTACTACAATCTTCAAAGCAGTTGCTGTGGCTACGGCGCTTAAAGCAAAATTAGGAATTTGCGATCGATCGCTGTAAACTTTCAAAATATCGGGATTTCCGCCCTTAAGTTCCAAACCGTTAACCAAAGATACGATCGCCTCAGCCTTAGTCAAATTCTGATTCGGGCCGAACTTCAACCCCGGAAACCCCGACAAAAACCCCGCCCGATTCGCCCGTTCGATCGCACTTCTCGCCCAAAAACTCGCAGAAACATCAATAAAATTTGTCGCCAACCGCTTCGGAATCGGACTAAACGCACTCACCACTAGCGCCGCATATTGAGCGCGATTTAAACTATTGTCCGGCCCGAAAGAACCGTCAGGAAAACCGCTAATTATATTCGCCGCAGCCAAAGCTTCTATAAACTTCTCCGCCCAATGTCCAGAAATATCGCTAAACACCGCAGCGCCGATATTCGGATTGCCACCGCCCTTTCTCACAGCAGCTTGCACAGCTTTAAAAGCATTCACTTTCCCGTAACCAAACCAATCACTGTGGCGGCTGTTAGGATCGTAATTTCCCATGCGATTGCCCAACTGTGGATCGGGCTCGGGATCGACAATTTTGTCAGCAGTTTGTTCGAGAATTCCCCGCACTTCTCGCGCCGTCAAACGGGGGTTAGCAGAAAGCACCAAAGCTGCAACTCCAGCGACTACTGGAGTGGCGCTAGAAGTGCCGCCAAAGGTATCGGTGTAGTCCCCCGGATCGTAGCCGGGAGCCCCGACTCGATCGGTAGTAAACACCCCCAAACCGGGCAAATACTGCGTCATCTCCGGCGGAGTCGCAATAAATCCGGTTTCAGGCAGCCAAGTTCCCGGCGGCGCGTTGTTGCTGGGCGCGCAAACCGAGACGCTGTTGCCCCAATTGCTGTAGGCTGCTTTTTTGTTGAGGGAAGTGGAAGCGGCAACGGCAATCACATCCGGGTGAACCTCAAATCCTGCCAGCCAATTAGTTTGACCGGTGAGGAGGTTATTGGGCCAGCCTTTCTCGTCAACAGGCCCGTTGACTGGGCGGTTGGCATTCCCCGCAGCGAACACGATCACGCAGCCTCTGCCGCCCCGCCCTTGGGTGGCTGCTTTGGTGATGACGGCACTCTGGCGCAGGGAAAGGGGAAAATAAACAGCCCCTGGGCCCCAACTGCAAGAAATGACGGCGGCCCCTTTGTCGATCGCCCAATTGAATATTTTTTCGACAGAATCGTCATCAAGAAAACCCGTAGTACGGATGGGCATCAGGGCGCATCCGGGGGCGACGCCGACAATGCCTGTGCCGTTTTCTTCAGCCACGGCGACACCTGCGCAACTTGTGCCGTGGTTGTCTGATTCGGCCACTGGCATCGGGGAAGTGTCGCCGTCTTTGAAATCGATGGGTGAGACGATTTTGCCTTCGCCTTGAAAATCGGGGTGCGTCAGATCAACTGAATCGTCGGCGATCGCAATTACGATCGATCGCACGCCGCGAGTCATATCCCACGCTGGTTCTGCATAAATTTGAGCCCCGCTGACAAGTTCGCTGCCGCCTTTGTTATTGAGATGCCACTGTTTGGGATAAAGCGGATCGCGGGGCGTATAATGCTGCTGAGTCTCTACTAAAATATTGGGTTCCGCTATCAGAACTTCGGAATATCTTGTCAGGCGGTTGGCAATTTTGATCGGGTTTTCTGTTGTTTGTTTGGTGACTAAGCAGACGAAGGTGTTGGGAATGCCTTCGACTGGCCGGACTATTGTTAAATTTGCTGCATTGGCGATCGTATTTCGCGATTGTTCGTTTACTTGTTCGCCAAATTGAATAGTAATTTGGTCAGTTAAATAAAAGAATGTACTCGGATTATTCGCAGGACAATAAACATGGCTAGCAAAAGCTACATCATCGCTGGCGCGGGCTGCTTCCATCGCTGCATCTAGGTTTTCGGGCGCAACCAAATATTCTTCGAGATTGCTTTGTCCGACACGACGGCTAAGTTTTGCCTGATTTGTTACAGCCCAATTGTTTGAGGCTGATGCTATCGTTGAGGGTCTGACTGTAAAGCGGTTGGGAACTTTTGACAGCAGCAATTCATCGCCGCCCCGCTGCAAAATCACTGCCAGACTTGCTTCGGGAACTCCGATACCTTGATAGTTTTGGAGGGTGGCAGAGGTCGGTTTGCTTGGTTGTACCATCAGAAATATTCCTGTTTAATTTTGATGCAGTTTTACCAAACCTATTTATAAGCGATCGAGGATGTTTTACCATGAGGGGTTTGAAACTGTAACTAACAGCGGTAGTTTTTTCATCAGTCTGTATCGGCGGACGAAAATTCATGTAGTTGCAGTTTCAAACGAATATTCTTTGGCGATTGCAGGGATTTTTTTCAAATAAACACGCTAGGATTAATGTTAAAAAATTCTCCCAGCGCCTTAGCTTGCGCTTTGCTAATCGCCCGTTTCCCATTAACAACCTCAGATACTACTCCTTTGGAACCAATCACGCCCACTAAATCAGCTTGTTTGAGTTCGCGAACTTCCATGAGATGTAATAGAACATCCCGGGGAGTTACTTCTGGATCTGGGTAATATTTTGATTCGTATTCTTCGATCAACAGCCCCCAGAGACTCAGTAAAGTTTCTTCTTCTACTGTTAATTCTTTCTTAGACATCAGAAAATCGACTTCTGCGAGGGCGCGATCGTTATCTTCTTCGTTCAGGATGGGCTTAGGCTGAGATTTCGCCAGGAGTTGACCGTAAGCTGTTTTTTCAATTGTGATGTTCATTTCTCATTCCTTTGCTTGCTTACTTAGACATGGTTCTCAAGTAGAAGGTGGGTGTTTGTTTCTCGGTATCATGATTTTGACATTTGGAGTAAATGTTTTGGATTTATTGAATAAATCAGGGACTCTGTAATAATTCCCTGATGTAGCGAATGGGATATTAACCTATTTTCTGTTTTACTTCATCTTCATCATTCCACTTGATTTTGTCATATTCGGCATGGGTTATAAATTTTTTAAAATAGATAATTTTGGTTGTATAATTAATTTTTACGATTAATCTGTACTGATTGCCTTTAATATTAAATATGGTATATCCACAGGCTCGATCGACCGATTGGGAATATGCCTGTCGAATCTCTTCTAGTGATTCCCAATCGTTGTCTTTGATAGCCTTGCGCCAGACTGCGATCGCAGCCTTGGCATCGTCACCGTAGGGTTCGATCGCACTCTCAAGATTTTTCCGAGAAATTAGTCTCATTCGGGTACCGTTTTTTAAACGACACCTCTATGTTCTCACAACGAGAACTATGTGTCAAGTCCCTACTTGGATTTTTTCCAGAGAGGTTTTTTCGCGCACCCTTTGACATTTGCACAAATTTGGTTTACGCTTAGCCGGTTGCGATCGCCAATGGTACGATCGGCTCAAGCTAAATATCTTTTTAAAGCGCCGAGGCGCAAAGTAATTTCATGGTATACTCTGGAACTGTTTGCTGGCTTCGCTTCA
>JBDTEI010000351.1:0-5257 GCA_039922675.1 Microcoleus sp. | reverse complement strand
TATTAGCAGCATTTGAACGTGTAGGGGCCGGTTTAGCCAACAATTTGTCAGAAAAACCAACAACCTCAGAGCAAAAACCGCCCCCATCAGGAACCAGCGAATTAATGCTAGTTTCTGGTTACTCAGGTATCGGTAAATCAGCCGCCGTCAACGAAGTTAGTAAACCCATAACCAGGTCAAAAGGTTACTTCATCAGCGGTAAATTCGACCAATTCAAACGCAACATTCCCTATGCCTCATTAATCCAAGCATTTAACTCCTTGCTGGGGCAATTGCTAACAGAAAGCGCAGCTTCTTTAGAAACATGGCGCGCGAAAATAATAACAGCATTGGGCACAGACGGCAAAGTAATTGCCGAAGTAATTCCAGAACTTGAATTAATTATTGGCAAACAGCCAGAAGTGCCGGAAGTCGGCCCGACAGAAGCACAAAATCGCTTCAATCGGCTTTTCAAAGAATTTCTGCGCGTTTTTCCGCAAAAAGAACACCCGCTAGTCATATTTTTAGACGATTTGCAGTGGGCGGATTCAGCAACATTGAAATTAATGCAATTGTTGATTACTGACCCTGATCAGCAATATCTCTTGTTAATTGGTGCTTATCGAGATAATGAAGTTAGCGCGACTCACCCGTTAATTCAGACTGTAGAAGAAATTGAAAAAACTGGTACGATTGTCAACAATATTGTGCTGCAACCGCTGGATTTAGCAGATGTGACTGAGTTAATCGCTGACACACTTAACTGTTGCACAGAAAAAGTCATAAATTTAGCAGAGTTAATCTGGAATAAAACGGGTGGCAATCCTTTTTTCTTGACGCAATTACTCCAAGCACTTTATCAAGACAAGCTTTTAAAATTTGACTTTACTGCCATTACAAATGAGGGAAGTAAAGGCTGCTGGGATTGGAGTATAGATGAAATTCAAGCGATTGGCATTACCGATAAAAGTGTAGTAGAACTTGTAGCTTCTCGGATTAAAAAATTGCCAGAATCTACGCAGAAAATATTGAAATTAGCAGCTTGTGTGGGTGATAAATTTGCTCTTGATGTGCTGTCTATTGTCAGCGAACAATCGGCTAATGCTACAGCCACCGAACTTTATTCGGCTTTGCAATCCGGGTTAATTCTGCCCTTGAGCGATGCCTATCGCATCCCTTTACTATTTACGCAAGGAGAGGCGGTTAATCTGAGTTTTGACACGTCGCGGGTGGGATTTCGATTTTTGCACGATCGCGTCCAGCAAGCCGCCTATTCGCTAATTCCGGAAGCTCAGAAGCAATGCACCCATTTAAAAATCGGTAAATTACTGTTACAGAATACTCCACCAGAAAAGCTCGAAGAAAACATCTTTGATATTGTCAATCAGTTGAATGTCGGAATTGACACGATGAGCCAGCCAGCCGAAAAAACCCAGTTGGCACAATTAAATTTAACTGCTGGACGCAAAGCAAAAGCGGCTGCTGCTTATGAAGCTGCTGTTAGGTATTTGCGGGTGGCTATGGAATTATTGCCTGCGGATTGTTGGCAAAGTCACTATTACTTAACATTAGCAATTTACGAGTCAACAGCAGAAGCTGAATACTTAAATGTCAACTATGAAGATTCAAAAAATCTGGTTGATATGGTAGTGCAAAAAGCTAAAACTTTAGTAGAAAAAGTGAATATTTATCAACTTCAAATTCAGTCTTATAACGCTCAGAATAGACTTGTAGAAGCACTCAATACAGGACTGGAAGTCCTGAAACTGTTAGGCATTTCTTTTCCTCAAAATCCCAAGGCGCTAAATATTATGGCGGGACTGATTAATACAAAACTGAGCTTAGGATTGAGACGAATTGAGGATTTAGCTAACTTGCCAGAAATGACCGATCCCGACAAACAAGCAGCCATGCGGATTTTATCAGGGATTCTCAGCACTGCTGTTCAGACCAAGCCCCGACTGGTACCGCTGCTGGCTTTTAGGATGGTCAAGCTGTGCATTAAATATGGTAATTCGCCTTATGCAAGTAGTGCTTACGTTTTTTATGGCCTAGTTATGTACAAGGTAGGGGATATTAGTTTGGCATACCAATTCGGTCAACTGGCAATTAGGATGTTAGACAAATTTCCCTCCCGTTCAATCAAAAGTAGAGTTTATGCACCCTTTGGTTGCTTTATTAACCACTGGAAAGCCTCTGTCAAGTCCGGATTAGGCGATCTCAAAGAAGGTTTTAAAACTGGGATGGAAACTGGAGAGTTGGAATATGCTGGTTATTCTATAAATGAATATTGCTTCAAAAAACTGTCGATAGGAGAGCCTCTAGATTTGGTGGAGCAGGAGATGGGGAAATATATGAAACTAATGCAGCAATTTCAACTAGAACAGGCTGTACAATATATGAGTATAAGCCGACAAACAGCCCTCAATTTGCGCGGTCAATCTGTCGAACCATGCCATTTAGTCGGCGAGAGCTTAAATGAAGTTGAAACGCTCCCCGCTTTAATAGAAGCGAAAAGCTTTCTTTTAGTTTGTTTGATTTATAACGCCAAAGCTCAGCTTAATTTTTTGTTCAAAAACTACGTGGAAGCCTTGGATAATTCAAGGTTATTTGAAAAACATGAAGAAGCCGCCGCCGCATTTTATGTAGTTTCCATTAGTAACTTCTACTACTCTCTCAGTCTCCTCGCTTTGTTTCCCCAAGCTGGCAAAGGTGAGCAAAAGCAATATCTTAAAAAAGTGATACAGTTACAAAAAAAGATGAAAAACTGGGCCGATTGCGCTCCGATGAATTATCAACACAAATACGACTTGGTAGCAGGGGAAACAGCGCGAGTTTTGGGGAAAAATACCGAAGCAATGGGATTATACGATCGCGCTATTTCTGGAGCCTCCAAAAACGGTTTCATCCAAGAGGAAGCATTAGCTTATGAATTGGCAGGAGAATTCTATCAATCTTTGGGAAAACACATAATTTTTCCAGCATACGTTACCAAAGCTTATTATGCTTACATCCGCTGGGGAGCACTTGCCAAAGTTAAAGACTTGGAATTGAGATATCCTTTCTTAGTAGCACAAACGCGCACAACAGAAACCCCAATCCTCAATATCACCAGCACTACCACGGGAAATACTACCAGTAGTAGTTTAAGCGATCTCTTAGATTTAGCTACTTTTATTAAGTCGGCGCAAGCTATTAACGGTGAAATTGTTCTAGAAAAATTGTTGACAAAATTAATCAAAATTATTTTAGAAAATGCGGCGGCTCAAAAAGTAGTGCTACTGCTGATCAAAAACGATATCCTCTGCATAGAAGCTACTGGCAGTTTTGCGGAGGATAAAGTGACACTTTTACCGTCTATTCCCGTAGAAAATCGTCAAGATGTTCCCCTGTCTGTGATTAATTACGTACACCGCAGTCAAAAGCATCTGGTTTTAGACAATGCGACTGTCGCCGAACCTTTTAATGCGGATGCTTACATTCGGAAATATCAACCAAAATCAATCCTCTGTTTGCCGATTATTTATCAATCTCAGCGGCGCGGAATTATTTATATAGAAAATGCTTTGACGGTAGGAGCTTTTACCGCAGAGAGGGTAGAAGTATTCAAAGTGTTAGTTTCTCAAGTTGCTATTGCCGTAGAAAATGCTGGTTTGTACGCGCGCGAGCAAGAGAAATCTCAACAGTTAGAAAAATCTTTCAATGAACTGCAAGATGCGCAACTGCTACTAATTCAAAGCGAAAAAATGTCGGCTCTCGGCAACTTGATTGCAGGGGTTGCTCACGAAATTAACAATCCGCTCGGTTTTATTGCGGGGAATATTGATGCTGCTGCTGAGGCCAGCTTAGATTTGATTGATTACTTGCATCTTTATCAAGAAAAATTCCCTAATCCTGGAGATGAATTAGAGGATAAAGCATCGGAGATTGATTTAGAATATTTGATTGAAGATTTGCCGAAAATGATTTCATCTATGAAATCAGGTACAGAGCGCATCCGCAATATTAGCAAGTCTCTCCGCACTTTTTCCCGCGCTGATAGTGCGAATAAAGTGTCAGCAAATATTCATGATGGCATCGACAGCACTTTGATGATTTTACAGTATCGCCTGAAAGCTAATGATACTCGCCCCGCGATTCAAGTTATCAAAGAATACGGAAATATTCCGCCAGTTAAATGTTATTTTGGCCAACTGAATCAGGTATTTATGAATTTGCTCAGCAATGCGATCGACTGTTTTGAGGAATTCAATCAGGGCCGCACTTATGCAGAAATTGCAGCTTTACCGAATACGATCGCCATTATCACCCATGTCTCCCAGGATAGCAACAGCGTGGTGATTACCATCAAAGATAACGGCGCAGGGATGTCGCCGTCGCTGGTGGCGAAAATATTTGACCATTTGTTTACTACCAAAGGAGTCGGAAAGGGTACGGGTTTGGGGCTTTCTATCAGCCGCCAAATTGTGGAGGAAACCCACGGTGGTAGACTGATTTGCGAGTCTGTGTTGGGTGCAGGTACGGAATTTGCGATCGCACTTCCTTTGAATTAAGCAATCAAACACGGACTCGGCGGTTGAAACCGCGTCTACACGAACGAAGTCTGCCTCCGCAGACTAAGAGTGATTAACACATATTTTAAAATTTGTCAATGTCTAATTATCTCTGAAAAAGTCCGCTGTTCACAGTTTATATTCGGCAATATACAGTTACATTATTAGCTAAATGTAATAAATGTATTTGATAGGAGTATTTCGAGTGAACGCTGCCGAACAAGCCAGAAATATAGAAGTTGCTAGCAAAATTGCTGCGGTTGTTAATTTATTCAAATCCCAATTCCCGGATGCGAAAGTTGATTTGAAACCTTGGATGAATGATGAGGATACTAGGGAACTTCTTGATCCAGATTCGATCGATATTGGCTTCCATTTTCCCGGTAGAAGTCGCTTGTTGCAAAGCCGCAGCATCTTGATTCAAATCCGATTTTACCAAGATCCGGTCGAAGGATCTCGGCGGGCGATCGGGGTTGAGGCGGCTGGTTACGATCATACTGGTGAACAATGGCGCTTTTCCACCGTGGAAAATTGGGGTTTTGTGGGTGAAACTGAGCCCGCTGCGGAGTCGGTAGAAAAGCTCAAACACTTTTGCCGGGAGATATTCGGTTTGTTTAATGGCTGATATTAAATCAGTTGTAAGTTCCGTGTAAGTCAGTCGGCGATTGAAATCGCTCCTACACAAACGAAGTCCGCGGAGGCGGACTAAAGAATTAGCTTTGAGT
>JBDTEI010000350.1:0-4788 GCA_039922675.1 Microcoleus sp. | reverse complement strand
AATTTTTGATGAGAGTGCTAAGCTAGAAACTTTGGAACCAAAATTAGTGCCGTTTGTCTTGAAGCTGCGCCAACTTGCTAAGGGATTTCAGCTCAAACAAATTCGGAGTATTTTAAACCAATATATTGAGGGGAAGTAATTAGTCATTTGTCATTTCTTGCGGAGAATAACGGGCGGTTGAAACCGCCGTCTTATCTACAAACCTGAATAAGTTATTTTAACCGCTCAGACTTTGCACCTTTTGAGCGCGGCGTCTAGGGAAGCATCAAAGTTATAGCCTCGTTCAACTGTAGGGAAATGTCCGGCTGGGGGTTTGGTAAAGTTTGGTTCTTTTCCGGGTTTGTAATCCATGCGTTTGGTTTGCGGGTTGTAAGTCCATTCGATCGCCCATTCGCCCGATCGATTTTGCCATCCCACCTCATCGTACATTTTGTGGTAGTCCCCGAGAGCTCTGAGCACGCCCTGCTGGGCCGTAAAGCCAAATAAGCCGTTGCTGGCGCTACTCCACAGCCGATCGACCGTTTGCAAATCTTTACAAGGCAGCAAGTCCATTTCTTCTTTAGGAATAAAGCCGATCGCTTGGGCTTTCGGGCCCGCCGCATCTAGCAAGCGTTCGTAGGTTTCCCGATCGGCCGCCCTCCAGTTTTGCTGTAGCAAATTATCCCGGAGTTTCCGGTAGTCTACATTGCGATCGCTCTCTAGCGGAACTTGATTTAATTTTTGCGCCAGATCGCCCGATTGCTGGGGTATTTCTGCACTTACCCCACTGGATGAAGAAACTGGCGCTACAGAAGCTGCTGGCCCATTTGACTGCGTTCTCAGACCCAACCAAACTACTGCTCCAGCAAGGCTAAATAGCCCCAAAACGACGAAGAAAGTTAGGATCAAAGCTGGTTTGTTATTCTTAGCCATAGTTTTCAGTATTTCGTTTCCATCCCTTATACCCGTCCTTTCTAACAGTATGTGCCGTTGCAACTCGCCTGATGAAACCATATTTTTTACGGGCAATCTCAATTTAGCACCGTCCAACTCAAAACTGGAGCCGATGTTGTAATTCTTTAACAATCACACCACTAAGACCGTTGCTAACATTTGTACAAAATGTTAGTTCTATCTAACAACCAACCAAATAAATCTCCAACAGTCAGTCACAATGCAACGGTTGTTAAATACCAGATATCTTTGGGGACAGCAAAGATTTAGAGCGGCGCCTGCTGTGGCTTGATGTTACCAGAAAGAATTGGTTTAAAGCCTCTGCCTTTTAGGGAGAAATGAAAATCAGACTATTCATTTCTCCAATCCTATTCCTTCCAGGTAGAGGTCGCTGTCAACCGTCAACAGTCAACTGTCAATTGAATGAAGGTGTTTTGTACTTTTTCAAACCACAATTTTCTGGTAAACTAAAGTGGAAAGTAGCCTTTCATCCCTAGACTTAAGTCAGAGGGTTTTCAGGCAAATTTTTGACAATTGAGTTTTTGAGAGAGTTGGGATTGAAATTACTTTGCCTCAGTAACGGCCACGGAGAAGACGCGATCGCCCTTCGCATCTTGCGGGAACTGCAACAGCACCCGCATCCCCCAGAATTAGCCGTGTTTCCGCTAGTGGGCGAAGGGCAAGCTTTCGCTCAACTAGAAAACGCCCACATCATCGGCCCGGTGCAGCGGATGCCTTCGGGCGGCTTTATTTACATGGACGGAAGGGAATTTTGGCGCGATGTCAAAGGCGGCCTGCTTCAGTTGAGCATCGCTCAGTTTAAAGCCATCCGCGCTTGGGTGCGATCGCAACAACAGGCGGGGAATCAAGACGCGGTTATTTTAGCCTGCGGGGATATTGTACCGCTGCTGTTTGCTTGGCTGAGCGGCGAGCCCTATGCCTTTGTCGGTACTGCCAAGTCCGAGTATTATGTGCGGGACGAGGATGGGCCTCTAGCTCGCAAATCCCGCCCGTGGGCTTGGGGGAGTTGGTCGCGATCGGTTTATTTCCCTTGGGAGCGCTGGTTGATGACTAGAAAAGCCTGTCGCGCCGTTTTTGTCAGGGACGCGCTCACCGCCGAGACTTTAGAAAAATTGGGAATTCCCGCCTACAATCTCGGAAATCCCATGATGGACGGACTCGAACCGGAAAACCCAGCCAGTTTTTACGGCCCTGATGCAGAGTTTCGTGAAATCGAGCGATCGCTCATCATCACCTTACTACCGGGTTCCCGAGCGCCGGAAGCCTATGCTAATTGGCTGCTAATAGTAGAGGCTGTAGCCGGAATTTTGTCGCTGTTTGCCGATCGTAAACTGTTATTTTTCGGAGCTATTTCCCCTGAGTTAAATTTAGAAGCTTTGCGACCTAGTTTAGAATTTTTCGGCTGGCGTCAAGACGGCGAAACTAGAACCCAGCGGCGAGAAGGAAGTATTTTGCGACCTCCAGTTTCTAGCGCTCAAGAAATTCAAAAAGAATCTCCTAATTTGCTATTGCCCTTGACCTTTGTGCAGAGAAAAGCCACGATGATTTTAACTCAGCAAAGTTTTAACGATTGTTTGTACCAAGCCGATTTAGCAATCGCAATGGCCGGAACCGCTACAGAACAATTTGTAGGTTTAGGAAAACCTGCGATCGCCATTCCCGGAAACGGCCCACAATTTACTCCCACTTTTGCAGAAGCTCAAGGTCGCCTCTTAGGCCCCTCATTAATTTTAGTCAAACATCCCGCCGAAGTTGCCGGTGCCGTGCAGTCTTTGCTGCGCGACCCTGACAGGTTGCAGCTAATCGCTGAAAATGGCTGGCGCCGCATGGGAGAAAGCGGCGCATCACCCCGAATTGCCGAGTGTTTAATTAAGCGGTTCGGCGGTGAATCCAGCAATTATTAATTGCCTGCAACACACTAGGAATCCAACCATGTTGTGTCCCTACCGAATATCTTTAATTGTATTTTATTGAAAAAGCTCTGGTTCGCTAACTACTAACTTCCGTCGTTCGATCGTTGTTCGAGTAGGGTACTATATGATCGCACCCTACCAATACAGCACTAGCAAACAATTTTAATTCGCCGTTTTTTCCGAAGATGGAACCCAGAAATTAGAGGAAGGAATTTTAAAATCCGACTTCACCAAAACACCAGCTTCTCGCTGCATAGGGAGTACATCTAAAGTATCCAATTGCGCGCAATATTTTAAATCTTCAATCACACCCAAACCGAAGAGGCGCTGACCATGACTGGCTTTTTCCAACAATTCATGCAGCCGATCTTGCCAGTGCAAATAAAGAGCGATCGCCCCAAACACTTCATCATTACCAGCAAAATCGATCGCCGGAATACCGCTTTCTGCCAAGAGACTTTGGGCGATCGCACCAGCACAAACCGTATCCTCCAACGAATAACTCCCTTCCCAACCAGAACCCACAATCCAAATACTTTCCGGCTTTTTGCTTAACAAAAACTGCACCACAGATTTGCGGTTAATCAAAGCCGCCGTCAACACCGTTGCAGCATCTTGCACTCGTTGCAGAGCCCGAGTACCGTTAGTTGTGCTGATAAAAATTCGCTTTCCCGTCACCTTTTCTGGCGCGCAGTCCAGCGGGGAATTTCCCATATCAAAACCGTCAACTTTGGCGCCGCCGCGCTCTCCGGCGCGAATCCGCTTGTCAGCAGGCCATTTTTCGCTCTCGGCCATCAGCTTATCTAAGTCGCTGAAAACTTGCACAGCTTCCGCCCCATTATTCAGGGCCGTTGCCATTGTCGTAGTCGCCCGCAGCACATCAACTGCGATCGCGCAAGCCGGCATTTTGTCCGCTGGCGTAAGTTCCGGGGTATGGTAAATAAAAAGCTTCACTTTTGGGCAACCTACAATAAATCCTCATACGCAATAATAATAGAAAATGACGCTCTCACCCCTAAGATCTGCACCGCCATGACGGTAAGGATGTTCTTAATTCCTGAAACCCTTGATTCTATTGCTTCTAAATTCTCTCGCGACGACAACTAAAGCCTTCCTCCTTCTTCCCTCTTCTTTCTTCTTTCTTCCCTCTTCCTTCTTCCCTCTTCCTTCTTCCTTCTTCCCTCTTCCTTATTCCTTCTTCCTTCTTCCTTCTTCCTTCTTCCTTCTGCTATATGCCAAAACAGCTCAATTCAAATCCCGACCGCACCGCCATCACCGCCCCAATTGGACTCCTAGCAGGTTTCACCTATCCTTTGCGAGCTTTCTCGCTGATTTGGCAAACTCCCAAGCTGTGGACTTATGTATTAGTTCCCGTCGTCCTAAATTTTCTAATTGGGATCGGTCTTTATTTAAGCTTGCTATTTCCCAGTTTGGCAGGCATAGACGTTTTAGTTGCCGATTTGTCCGTCCGATTTAATAATTCAATTGTGAGTTTACCAGCTTGGCTGAGCTTTCTAGGTGTGTTAACAATTGCTTTCGGCTGGCTGCTGCGCGTACTCCTCGTCTCAGGACTTTTGCTGATAATCGGGTTTTTATTAGTACAATTTGGCGTAATTTTAGGTGCACCTTGGTATGGCAAATTATCGGAACAATTGGAACTTCTGCGGAACGGTCAATTGCCCGCAGAAGAACCAATGAACTTGGCGAGTAGTTTTCGGGATCTTCAAATGGCGATCGCCTTTGAACTGCGAAAACTACAAATTTTGTTCAGCATCGGCATACCGCTGCTGCTGCTGAATTTTATCCCTGGTGCAGGCTCTATTCTTAGCAGTTTGGGTGGCGTAGCTTTGGGCGCGACTATTGTCTGTTTGGACTTTTTAAATGCACCTTTGGAGCGGCGGAAGCTACCTTTTCAGGAGAA
>JBDTEI010000349.1:0-11323 GCA_039922675.1 Microcoleus sp. | reverse complement strand
GATCGACTCCAACTCGCTCACTGCAACTTTTTCTCGATCGCCATTTTTGACAAATCCCAGCAACTTCACCTCTTGGAGAGATTCGGCCATCTCCACGGCAACGTAACCGATTCTGTCCGATCGCACTTCTGCCGGAATTGAGACCAAATTTTCACCCTCGCCTACCCACAGGCACTCTAATTTGCCAATATCTTTGACATCCAAATCTGCAATATCCATGAATTTCTGGACTACAGGATTCCAGATATTGCTGGCGGCCAAATCAGTGTCTATTTCCATACACTGAAAGTAAAAATCCACTGCATGGACTGCCAAAACATTCAGATAAACCTGTTTGGCTTTTTTTGGGTCACTTTGTTGCTGCGAAAGGGTTTGAGCGCTGCGGTGCGCTGCTGGGGCGATCGGAATTTTCAAAACAAAATCAACTTCTGTGTTATTCATGATTCATCTCTACTTTTGGGTGTTGAATGTCCTATAAGTATTCTCTGAATCTGAGCGTAAACTTTTCCAGAGACCTCTGATAAAAACTGCTCAAACTTGAAACACTTACTCCTAACTCATCGGATATCTGTTGGAAACTTGCAACTTCTATCACTCTCTTGACCAGCAATAATTTGAAATTTACGTGCGGGTACTTTCTCATTACTTCGGTTTGAAAAACATCGCCCGGATCTTCTGCAATCATCTCGATCAGAGCTGGTCCAAGTTGACAGGATTCATCTTCAGTCTGCTGCTTTTCCATTTGATTGACAACTAGATCCATATCTCCGTAGTATACAGTTCGCAAATCTTTCCGACCTATAACTTTAGGCGTAGCTTCCTGAAAACATTTCTGCATCAAGAAGTTTACCCATTGGCTGACCTCTTTCTCCGGTCGATAGTTGTGAATTTGTCTGGAGATGCGAAACATCAATTCCTGTTTAGCTTCCGCACAAATTTCCTGATAAATTACGGAGGAAAACTTCGTGTTTTGGGGACAGTTAATGATTTTATATTTTTCGATATCCATCACTAATTTGGTCACAGCTTTCTGTCGTCCTAAAGTTTTAGCCTGGTGATTTTGAGCAGCTATAGCTAGCTGTTTGAGCCGATCGTCAATTTCATCGTTACTAGCCATCTATTGTTCCAAGGTTACTCAGAAAAATTGTCTCCAACCAGTGATGCAGGCCGCCAGAGTTCAGCTAATGCTCGGATCGAGAGTGGCTGGCGCGCGCTAGGCGAGCGATCGCATCCTCCTGCATAGCCCTCTATTCCTCTATCTGTCGGCATCTGCGATTTTTACGCAAAACTTCTCCATAATTTACAAAACTTTACATAAATCGCGAATTTATGGGCGCGGGCGCTGGAGTTGGTGCGTCAGGAATCAGGCGGTACAAAGTGCGCACCCTATAGGAGATGTTTGGCGTTTGTGTTGAATGTTATAATCGGGCTCGCCAGCAAAGTTAAATATTCCGACGAAGCGAGATCGGCTTTGCTGTGTCCGACGATCGCACTCCGAAAAAACGCTTTGGATTTGCAGGCGGGTCATAAACCCAGTTTCTTCCTGGATACTTCGCTATTAAACCAAGATTTCTCGCAGAAACCAGGTTTATGAGGCTAAGTCGTGACAGTCAAATATGGGCATCCATATCCAAACTTTTGCTAAATGCTCCCGCCAACTGCGCCGTCAACCGCCTGAAAACCATGCACCACCAATCTCAGCAGCACCGCCAAAAACACGCCACTCAGAAAAAAATTAAAACAGGTATTTTTTACTGTTTGACAGCGATATTTTTCTGCTGGAGCACTCTCAACCTCGCTACAATTGCCCAAAACAGAGACAATGGCGGACTTAACGGGCAAGAAATGAGACAAATTCTCGATCGGGGAAACCTCACCGAAGCCGTCACCAGAATCGAAAAAAACTGGGAAGAAGATTATCAAAAATACTGGCAACAAGACTTTGCAGCCCGCGAAAAAACCGCCACAGCAATATCAAAAACTCTCTCTCGCCTAGCAGTTCAAACCAAAAAAAAACCAGCTTTAATTTACGTCATCCCGCGCACAGACCAACTAGAACTAATCTTAATATTGCCCGATCGCCCGCCAATTAACCGCAGCATCCCGTCAGCAAAACAAGAGAACTTACTGCCAGTTGTCAAAGAATTTATTAGCGAAATCACCAACTCCGTAAAAATTAATACCACCAGCTATATAGGGCCAGCCCAACAACTTTATAAATGGATAATTGCGCCCATAGAAACAGATTTGCAAGCAGCAAAAATTGAAACTTTGCTGTTCTGCATGGGCCAAGGTTTGCGAACCATACCCCTAGCAGCAATGCACGACGGCAAGCAATTTCTGACCCAAAAATACAGCCTCGCCCGCATTCCGGCATTCAAGCTCACAGATAGCAATTACGCCGATCTCAGAAATGCTCAAGTCCTAGCAATGGGAGCATCAATTTTCTCAGAAACCGCGAACAAACAACCGCTACCGGCAGTGCCGTTAGAATTAAGTGCGATCGCCCGACAGTGGCCCGGTCAATCCTTTATCAACGAAGATTTTACCATCGTCAACTTGCAATCGCAGCGGCTGCAACAAAAATATGGCATCATCCACCTCGCGACTCACGCGGAATTCCGTCCGGGAACCCCAGATAACTCCTACATTCAATTTTGGGACACCCAACTTAAATTATCTCAAATGAGAGATTTGAAATGGAAAAATCCGCCTCTTGAACTGTTAGTATTGAGCGCCTGCAGAACTGCCTTGGGAGACAAAGATGCAGAACTCGGATTTGCCGGTTTAGCGCTGCAATCGGGAGCAAAATCTGCCCTCGCCAGCCTGTGGTACGTCAGCGATGCGGGGACTCTGGCGCTGATGACGGAGTTTTACCAGCAGTTAAAAGTCAGCAAACCTCAAGATCCTCCAATCATTAAAGCTGAAGCTCTCAGGCAAGCACAAATTGCTGCTATCAAAGGTAAAGTCACCATAGAAAACGGCGAACTGCGAAGTTCTAGGGGCGAAACTTTTTTACCTCCATCTATCCCAAAACTCGACAGCAAAGATTTATCACATCCTTATTATTGGGCCGCTTTTAGTGTGATTGGCAGTCCTTGGTAGGTAAAAAAAAACAGGCTTTATCAGCCTATTTCACAATGCGATACCTGTAGGAAACAGTCTTCCCCAAGGAGTGTAAACTTAAGACTAAAACCTTAAGAAATCTCGTTTATCCTTGAGTCTAGATCCCCCTAAATCCTCCTTAAAAAGCAATACGGTTCACTTAAGATTTTCCGAAGAGAGGAACGAAGCAATCGCAGTATCTATTTTTCATAGTTTTTTACCACCTGAATCGTCTTAAGTAAACCCTATTGCCTTAAAAATGGAGACTGTCGATCCATTTCCAGTCCCCCCCTTTCTTTCAAGGGGGGCTAGGGGGGATCGGGGCTTAGTCAAACAGTAGACCGCTAATAAATTTGACGTGTTTGCTGATATTAGACCTCTTGCAAAAATCCGAAAATATCCTGAAACCATCTGCGTCAATCGGTGTTTATCTGCCCGAGATCTGCGGTTGCTCTATGACTCGAAGATTTCTGCAAGAGGTCTAATGTATGGATAGTTTCTAAAACGGCTTTGTGGCAACCGACAACAGTAACAGTTATCTGCACGATGATTTCCTGTTCGGATACTGCACAGCCGTCATTTGGACGATCCTCTTCGTTAGCGCAGCCCCCGAAGGGGCGGGCTGCGCTAACGGACAAATTATCGTCAGACAAAAATGCCTCTGACATAAATACGGTCTCCGGGTTTTTGGTTATTTGGGGAGAAAAACCCAAAAACCCAGCCGTCCTGCACGGTAACGCAAAGCAGGGTGGCGACAGAGAATGTTATTCTCGATTAGCCTCCATACTGGTGTAATCAGTTTGGCGGTTAGCTGTCCTTAGCTGCTACCAAAAGCTTTGGGGGAAGCGGAGGGAGTGCAACTAGATTTTCGGGCGACCCCGGCAGCTTCCTCTTCAAGCAAAGCAACCTTAATTTCACAGCTTAGTGGCTTCTGGGGCGATCGCACATCGGGGATTGAAGAATTGAACAATTGAAGAATTGAAGAATTGTTCTGTTTGGTCAGTCGATCGCCCTTCAAGAGCGATCGCACTGCGCGATAATTGTACCCGACGATACCTTTAGGGAAATGGCCAAGCCTAAGTCCGACGCGGTGTTCTACCGATCGGGCGATCGAGCCTCTTGACCGACACAGATGATAGGCTATAAAAAATAAAGTAATTCAATATCTGTAGCTGTCGCTCAACAAACCACCACCAACCTGTGACCAATCAAGCGGGAGCATTCAAGGGGAAATAAAGATGAAAAAATTAGAATTTTTGCTACAGAAAGAAGGCGATCGCGCCTGGTTGCCCCTAGAAACCCCCGACGTGGAAATTCTAGAAGGCAAATATCGCGTCGTTGCGCGCATTCAGCACCCCAACACCGACATCGAAATTCGCATCACCCATACATCCTTCGACGGAGTGCCCCCGCAGCGGAAAGTCCAAAGCCGATCGGCCCGCACCAACCCGGAAGGATTAGTCGTGATCATTCCCTACACCAGACTCAAACCCGGACTTTGGGAACTCTCCTGCTTGCCAGATCCCAAATCAACACCAGCAAAACCTTGGCAGTACGGCGTGCAATTAGAGGTATTGCCCGCAGAATCGGAAACCTCCGAACCCCTACCGCCGATCGACTCCTCCGAAGCCGCCACCTCATCCTCAGACTCAGAAACCAGAGCACCGGTCGATCGGCCCACACCAACCCAAATCCCCGCAACCCAATCAGCACCCCAGCCGACCCAAATCTACCAATTTCCCATTCCCCAAACTCAACAGCGGCCAAAACCCCCAGTCAAACTCGAACTCGAACTCCTGCTCGATCGAGAAACCTTCGTCACCCAACTCGGCCGCCCGTTAATCATTTCCGGCAAAATCGACATTCCCCAACCGCCCCAAACAACCAGAAGAACACCACCTGCCATCCCCGAATCCCAACTTCTAGAACTCCAAAAACTCATCGGTTCAGCACAACTGCAAATTTACCTGCGCGATCCCCAAACCTCAAAAATACTCGCCCAAATCCAGCAGCAGATGCCAGATCAAGCTCCCCCCTGCATCTTTGCCTGCGTTACCTACATCCCAAGCGAGTGCAAAAGTCGCCTAATTTTAGGAGAAGCAATTCTCAGCAGTGGCGGCGTCACCCTAGCCACCAAACTATTTACAATTACAGCCCGTTTAGAAGATTTGCTAGAAGCAATTAAAGACAATTTCATCGAAGAAAAGCATCAAGCCGAGCCCTCTCCAACCGCAGCAAAACCACCTCGGAGCGAAACACATCCATCCTTCCTCCGGCTAGTACAAAAATCCTTAGACCTGCCATCCCCGGGCGAAGCCCCAATCAATGAATCCTCAACCAACGAATCCCTACCTCCTCAACTGAGTGTCCGCCCCAGTTCAAGTGCCGGCGGTCTAGAATTGCCGGCATTCGGTAACAAACTGCCTGACAGCAGCCGATCGCAATTGCTCTCAGAAATCTCCAATTCACCTAAAACTCTCGCCGGAGCGATCGACCAACCAAGCAAACCCTCAGACCTGCCAACGGCCCCAGAAACAGCCGAAGTTCAGGCGATCGACCAAAAACCAGAAAACACCCCCGAACCAGAAACAACAGCCCCAGAACCTCTACTAGCACCCTCAAAACAGGCATTTCAAAGCTTAAAAGTCGAAAATAGCTTTTGGTCGAGGCTGAGTTCCCTAGCCAGCAACGGCGAATCACCCGAATGGCTCAAATCAACCACCCTGTCGCCAACTCCAAAAGTCACCACCAATAGCAGCGACGCTATAGCGCTAGTGGAAGAAAGCAGCCCCACCCAGCAGCAACCCGCAACCAGCGAAACAATTTCCCAACCCCAACCTACTGGCCCGGAAGCGAGAGAATTTGTGGTTTTTGACGAGCCCCCGCAGCCGAAACAAGTTGCTCAAAAAACCATAAAAGTCGAAGCAGAAGTAACTCCCCCAACTCCCTACGTTTTGCCAGAAGACGAGTTAGTACCGATGCCCATCCTGGAATTGCCGCGCGCCGAAATCCTCGCTGGCCAGACTGTAATAGTGAAAGTGCAACTACCGGAATTAATGCCCCGGATTTATGTAAAAGTTTGGGTATTCGATCGGCAAACCTACCTAATTCTCGACGGCCCGCGCTGGATCACCGAATTTACAGCTACCGGGTTGGGAAATATGCGATCGAGCATCGAGTTAGAGATTCCCTACGGCTGCATGGAAGTCGAATTTGAGGCGATCGCCGTGGAAATGCAAACTCAGCGGGAAAGCCACAAAGTCAGCGTTCACCGCCAAGTTTTGCCCCCAGCGGGCCCCCTTTTGCCTTTGGATGAGTGAGTTGGCGATCGGGTGAAATTAAGATGACCAGCTCTAGCGACAATCATAATATTGGTTCGATCGTTCGGACTTCAGTCCTTCTAGCTGAGTATTGGTAGGGTGTGTCGCCCGGAAAGCGTACCCAACAAAACGGACAATAGAGCGACGCACCAACGACCATATTTGAATCAAAAAACTCAACTTCAACTACAGTATTGGTAAGGTGCGTCGCCATCGATTGTACCCAAAACAAGAGAGAAAATCGATGGAGCGACGCACCAACAACCATATTTGAGTCAAAAAATTCAACTAAGAGTGTTGTGTTGTATTAAAGACTTTTCATGCTTGGTATAAGATAAGAACTGAATTCCGGTGCTGTTTTAAGTCGATCGCACTAACTGCCGAAACTTCTTCTTAAACTTATTCTTATACACGTAGATCGATCGCTGCCAATCCTCAACTTGCAGCGACATCTCGGCCGCCAAACCCGTGCGGTTCCAAACATCTTCCTGACACTTGCGGCGGCAAAAATTCATTGGTTCCGAGTAAACTTTAGATGTGGATAAAGTCGGCTTCGGCCCGCACCAGTGAATCACAGTCGCCTCAGCGCGATCGCCCGCAGGCCCGCTTTCTGCCACCGGAAACCGCTTTCTCAGCTTATCCTGGTCAAAATCCGGCACCAACAACTGCATATCCACATTCTGCACCCGCAACCTCTTCTCTTGCGCCGCCCGGAAAATCATAAAGTTCAAAAACCCCATTTCTCCGTACTTAAATATCCCCGGATTTGCCTCCGTAAAATCTAAAATTTCTATGTATTCTTCCAAGCTAAAAACACCGCGTTTAGCAAAAAAAGTCCCCGTGCAGAAATAGTTCGATCGCGAATCCGACCACCGAAAATTCGGGAAATGCTTTTCAACGCCCGGAATATCAAAGAAAAATTCCGAAATATCTGAATCCGGGTACTCGTAACAAGGCTTATCTACAGTAAAATCAAATTCTTTAAAATTAGCCAACTTCAGAACATCGCCCCAGACGATCGTATCGGCATCCAAAACCATAAAATTTGACCAAGGACTTTCCCAAAAAGCAATCATTTTAGTTTTGCCCCAACCAAAACTTCTTTTCCTGAGAACCTCTTCAGAAACCGTTGTGCGATCGATAACTCGCACCCCATAGGACTTTTCCAAAGCACTCACAGAAAACGTACCGTCAATCAACAGACAAATCGGCACATCTCCCAGGAAATATCGAATGCTAGCACAGCAACCCTTAGCAAACAGATAATCCTGGTCGCAGCAGGCAATAATAATACCAAAATCTTCCATAACTCTCACTCTTTTACTAACTTGCCAACCCACAGCATTTGGATTGTTTTTTTTACCGGCACATCTATTTTTTAGTTGTGCATTTTTGCCAGCTTAGCACTAAAATTCTGCGATCGCCCGTCAACAAAAACATCGTTAAAACCGCTGGGAATCTTGGGTATAGTTGGTGTACCAAGCAACTGAGCTTGACTGCGCCCTTCCGGGTCGAGCAACACCAATTGCAGCATCACTTTCGGTTGTAACAAATGACTCATGGACAGTATATTTCCCAGAGTGACTTCCGAGATATTACTGACAACCAGCGGCTTTGGGGCGCGATCGATCCTGCGAGCAATTGCGGGATTTTCAAAAGCCCAATTCCTTAGTCCACCAAGTCTCGGCTTGAGAACTAACAGCATTCGACACCACAGAACCCGTTAACAGTAAAACTGTCAGAACTTTCCACACCTGCCGTTTCCAGCTTGGCACAGCGCGCTAATTTTAGTCGCTAACAGGTAAGAAACAGCTATTTGCATCCCCAAATAAGTCGGAAATAGGTAGCGAGGTTTAGTCGATCGGATTCCTCCCAATATAACATCCGGCAGCATCACTGCCACTGCTGTCACCGCCATCAACGTCAGCACAAACAGCCAAACCTGTTTGCTCGTCTCAGAACACAGGAAATAAACTGCATACTCTACGATTGCCAACAAAATCAAAGTCGCTGCCATCAAGGCAATCTAATATATTGATGTAGCCTGAGAATTTAGCCCAAAATCCCAAAAAGCGCGATCGATATTTCCGCTCCAATTACCAACTAAAGATCGCAGGGTACTTTCTCCCTTCACCCAACTTTTTGCCCCAGTTGCTGCCCTTTCATTCACCAATAAAATTACCACCTAAGGCAGAAAAGCGAGCAAAGACAAGGCACTTGCTATCAGGTGATAAACAACCTTGTGATTCAACCTACAACCTTCTATTACCCATACATGAATTCCGTGTCCGAAGGCAACTAACAGGCTAAACAAGTGAGTGTAAAATACCAGAAGAATTGCTACTGCGTAAATGCTCCAACTCAGCTTGGTTTGAAGCCGCATTGCTTGCAGCAGAGACGCACAAGAAACCAAAATCAGCGCCGACCACAAACTTTAGGGACGGGCTTCTTGAGCGTAAAGCACGTGCAAGGGAGAAACTGCTAGCAATCCCACAGCTATCCACGCCACTTCCGGCGGTGGAAACAATTCTCGGCACAACCAGTACACACCGAAAAATGCTAACAAACTCATCCAAACTGAGAAACTTCTCGTCGAGAAAGGAGAATCACCGAAGAATTTTGCCCAATACTTGATTGCCAGAAAATACAGTGGCGGTAGCTGAGGTTCTTCAATGGCAATACTTTTAACAGTATCGCCAAATTTTTTGGTGGTATTGGAGCGCTGATATTTCATCAAAACTTTTGCCGCTACTAACTAAACGCTGGTTATTTGATGCAGCAGTTCTGTTTGGGTGTATCCCGAAATCCGCAGGAAAGTAAATACTTTATCATATTTAATAAAACTTTTTATCGATATTGGCGAAGCGAAAAAACAATTCTAATATCAATAAGACAACTACTAAAAAGCCCAGCTTCGTTTTAATCAAAGTCATAGATGCTCTCAATAAATATAGATGTTGCGCATCAATGTAACATACTATATTCACGTCGAGTTGATTGCCAAATCTACAGGTTCTTCGATCGCCCTCTAATAACTTGTGGCATTTATTGGTCGTGTTAAAAATTACGAACTTCCTGAATGCACTTACTCTCATACACGGGTTTTTTAACTTCGAGCGAGGGCATCAAAGTAGGTATTTTCATTTAAGCGGGTTGATGCTTTCTGACAGGCTGGAGTATCAATAAATACTTTTGATGTAGTATGAATCACATACAAAAGGTGATTTAAAAGACATCGGCTGTGCCAAAAAAATAACTGGCTGTGAAACGCCTTCGCAGCGAGGCCGAAAAACTCTAATTTTAGATCACAGACATTCAGTCGGCTGCCGCTGCCAGACTAGCAAAAAATTGTGTTAAAATAGTGGCAAATTAAACCAGGCGATGGGCAATCTCAAAAAAGCCGATCGCCCAGGCAAGTCCAGACTGCTCAGGGTATCAGAAAATCAAAATTGGTCAAACCAGAAATTTGACCGGGACAGGTGCATATAGCAGCCTTTAACCCTCCCTTCCCCACTGCTGGCGGGAAAATCGCCCCGTCCGGGCCGCGAGGTTTAAAGTTAGGTTAAAAAGCTTGACATCATAGGATCGAAAGCTGTATAAGGAATGCGACAAGCAGCCCTAATCCTTCCTATAACTGTCTGTACAGTCTGTACTGTCTGGCATAGGCGAGGAATATCAGTATTTGTCAGTTAAAGGCAGATTGTGGCAGAACCCGTACAATCAGTGGTCGATCGCTCTTTCGGAGACAGCAACTCAAGCAAGTCTAGCGATCGAGAGATGAAATTAGCAAGTGATGGTATAATCAGCCGTAGTGTAATGTGGGCTTGACCTAAATTGAGGTCGGGGCCGTACAAAGGCTCAGCCCTCTACGTTCAAGCAGGAACTAGACACGCCTACTGTGAATCAACAGTTATGGATAGGTTCTATTCTGGCAGTTATTGTCAACAGGCAAGCAACCACAAAAATTATCAGTTGGGAATTGCCGATCGAGTTGAATAGATCGAGTTGAATAGAGTGTGAAGGTGTGAGGAAAATGAACAGAACTTTTTGGAATTTACTTCTAGTATCCCCGGCAATTCTGGGGCTATCATCAGTCGTCAGTGCCGCTCCAGCAACAGCCGAAGCTCCAGCAACCGCTGAAGCCAACCAGCTAGCCACAGCGAAGCCATCTGAGTCAAAAATTATTGCAGCATCAGTTGCAGCATCAGTTGCAGAACCAGTTGCAGAACCAGTTGCAGAACCAGTTGCAGCAGCTCCTGCTGCCCCAGAAAAGCTGGCTTTAAACAGCATTGCTCCCGCGGCCGAAACCCCGATCGCCAACTCCGCAGACGCTGAAAAACTGGCAAAAATCGAACCAGAAACCAGCGCCGCAGCACTGTCAACAGCAGCGAGCGACATCAATTCAGCAGCCCCAATCGCCCCCGCCACCACGGCGGCAGCGACCGAGCCCCTAGCTGCAACCACCACAGCGGCAGCGACCGAGCCCCTAGCTGCGGCCAACACAGCCGAACCGTCGCCCCAAGCATCAAACTTGGCAGCGCCCAGCAGCCCGACAGCAATCGCTGCAAAAATTGAAGCACCAGCCGCCGCCGCTGTCCCCCCAGCTACTAAGGTAGAAATTGCTCAGACAGCACCCGCCGGCATGGGCGGCCCGATCGTTCCTGCTGCTCCCCAAGAGCTGCCGGCCCAACCATCTGGAGCGATGTCCCAAGTGACATCAGTCTCTCAGCTCTCCGACGTGCGGCCGACAGATTGGGCATTCCAAGCCCTACAATCCCTAGTCGAACGCTACGGTTGTATCGCAGGCTATCCCGACGGCACCTACCGCGGCAACCGCGCCCTGACTCGCTACGAATTTGCAGCCGGCGTCAACGCTTGCTTAGACCAAGTAACCAAGC
>JBDTEI010000348.1:0-8791 GCA_039922675.1 Microcoleus sp. | reverse complement strand
TGCTCGAGTATTGACCAGAGTTAGAGACCAAATTCGTAGCACCTTAGATTTGAAAACCATCCTGCAAACTATTGTGCGGGAAGTGAGAGTTTTACTCGATACGGATCGCACGGTAATTTATCAATTTATCCCCAATGAACAGGGCGAGGTAGTTGTCGAAGCTGTTCGCGGCCAGTGGCAGTCAATTTTAGGTGTTAAATCTCCACAAGATTGCTTCCCCGAAGGCTCAGACTGCTTTTACCGAGAAGGATGGGTGCGGGCAATTAATGATATTTATACTGATGATTTAACGCCCTGTCACCGCGAATTTTTGGAAAATTTTCAGGTGAGGGGAAGTTTAATTGTGCCGATCGGTCAAGATTCCCAAATTTGGGGGTTGCTGATTGTTCACGAGTGTTCGGGGCCGAGAGTTTGGCAAATAGGAGAACAGGAATTGCTGCAAAATTTGGCTGCTCAAGCTGCGATCGCCATTCACCAAGCAGAACTTTATGAAGAAAGTCTGAATGCAGCAGCAGCCGATCGAGCAAAAGCCGAACAGCTAGCTCAAACCCTCACAGAACTGAACAATACCCAAGCCCAACTGATTCAAACCGAGAAAATGTCCAGTCTCGGACAACTGGTGGCGGGCGTCGCCCACGAAATCAATAACCCCGTTAACTTTATCTACGGCAATCTGTCCCACGCCAGCGAATACAGTAAAGATTTGCTCTGCTTGGTGGAACTCTACCGCCAGCACTACCCCAATCCCAACCCTGAAATTAGCGAGTGCTGCGAAGAAATCGACATAGAATTTCTTGCCGAAGATTTGCCAAAAATTTTGGTCTCCATGAAAGTCGGAGCTGAGCGCATCCGCCAGTTAGTTGTATCTTTGCGCAATTTTTCCAGAACTGATCAAGTCGAGAAAAAAGCCGTTGACCTTCACGAGGGCATCGACAGTACCCTGTTGATTTTGCAGCACCGGATCAAAGCCAAGTCCGATCGCGACACGGTGACAATCCTGAAAGAATACGGCAATTTGCCCTTAGTAGAATGCTATGCCAGCTCGCTCAATCAGGTATTTATGAATCTGATCGGCAATGCTCTTGACGCCCTAGAAATGGGACAAAGAGATCAAGTTATGAATATTCAATCCCAAGGTAAAAGTGCAGAAGCGACATATTTAAGCTCCCAAAAACAGGGTGTCGAGCCAGTAGATATAAATGCAAGAACCGAGTATTTAATTCCTGATTTACCCTCCCATTGCATTCGGATTCGCACCGAATTGATCGATGAAAAAACGGTAGGAATTTGCATTGCTGACAACGGTCACGGCATCCCTAAAGAGTTAATCTCTCACATATTTAATCCCTTTTTTACGACTAAACCCGTCGGTCGAGGGACGGGTTTAGGACTGTCTATCAGTTATCAAATTGTAGTTGAGAAACACCAAGGGGTAATCAAGTGTGTTTCTGTACCTGGTCAGGGTACAGAGTTCTGGATCGAGATTCCGCTGAATTAGTAAGTTAACTGTTAACTATTAGACCTCTTGCAAAAATCCGAAAATACCCTGAAACCATCTGCGTCAATCGGTGTTGCATCTGCCCGATATCTGCGGTTGCTCTATGACTCGAAGATTTCTGCAAGAAGTCTATTAACTATTAACTATTAACAGTTAACAGTTAACTTACTAATAACTATAGCAATTGCAACAGAACAGAACCGATCGATCCTAGAATGCTCATCAAGTCGCCACCCCCATTCCTAGGCTCCGTTGGCTTTTGGCGCACTACAATTGCTTCGACTAACTGCTTTGACAATTCCTGACCTTGAGGATTCCCTTGAGCGGCAAATAGTTGGTTTGCTGTGCCAGCGTCTTGAGTCGCGCCTGCGAAGTCACCCAAGTCTGCGCGAGACATACTGCGCGCAAAATAAACTGCTGCTACATCTGATTTCAGATTTAGGGCTTGATTGTAATAATCAATGGCGTTTCTGTAGTTTCCCGCTTGAGCTTCCAGCACTCCCAATCGGTAGAAGTCTTCAGCGGTGCCGATATTAGTGGGCATTCCTCTAACTCCCAGCAGTTGGGCGTTAGTTAAATTGACGTTAGTTAAATTGGCGTCGCTGAGATAGGCACTTCTCAAGTCAGCACCGGTGAGGTTAGCACCGCTGAGGTTGGCTCCCGTCAGGTTAACGCCAAACAAACTGGTGCCGCTGAGGTTAGCTCCACTGAGGTCAGCCCCGGTGAGATTGGCTCGACTGAGGTTAGCCAACCTCAAGTCAGCACCTTTGAGATTGGCTCCTGTTAAGTTGGCTAAAACCAAACCTGCACTACTGAGGTCGCAGTTGGGGCACTGTCGGGTGGCTAGTAATTGTTGCGTTTGTTGGATGTTCTCGGCGCGTGCAGGAGCGATGGGGGCGATCGCGCTCAGCAGCGTTGCAGCAGCCAGGATTCTAAGTTTCATCTTAACCATCAAAATCCAAAATAGTAAATCTAAAATAGCTTTTATCGAAGCAATTGAAAATTAAGATAACACAAGTTGACCCACAAATCTTTTGACTCGCTGTCTGTAGAAGTTATGTCGGCCATCAGCACCTTACATTTAAGTTCACGACATCACCTGAGTCTCAAATAAACATTTAGCTACCAATAAATTAGGGTGACAAGCTTTTTGTCACCCTTTAGCAGCGGTTCTGGCCAGCCATAAAATTCAACAGATAAATTAATCGTGAATCGTGCCGTCGGGCATCGTCGCACCCTTAAAATATACTCCGCTCAAGTTGACTTTTGTAAGGTTTGCTCCCAACAGGTTTGCCCCGCTTAAGTCTGACGCACTTAAAATCGCTTCAGTCAAGTCGGCCCTAATTAGGCTCGCTCCCATTAAGTCGGCTCCGCTGAGGTCTACTTTGGTTAAGTTTGCCCCAATTAAATCGCATTCTGTTAGCACCGCTCTGCGTAAGTTTACTCCGTAAAGATTTACTCCGTGCAAGTCTGCATGGGAGAGTATTGCCCGAGATATGTTGGCTCCAATTAAACTTGCTTGGATCAGCGAAGCTCCGCTCAAGTCTGCTTTACTAAGATTTGCTCCCATCAACTCAGCTCGATACAGGTTAGCTTCAGCTAAAAGTGCTTCTGTGAGGTCGGCTCCAGCTAAGTCTGCTCTGCTCAAATTGATCTTGCACAAATTGGCTTTGCCAAAGTTGACTCTGCTGAGTTTGGCTTTGCTGAGATTGGCTCCAATCAGGTCGGCTTCATACAGATTGGCTCCAATCAATTCTGCTTCGTAGAGGTACACCTCGTGCAGGTATACCCCGCTAAAATTTCTTTCTCCTGTTGCGTATAGCTTGAGCAGTTCGTCAACGTTCATTTTGGCTTCTCTACACCTTTTAAATGAAGAATACTCTCAGCAAGCTGGTTGCACCGGATGTTCTGCCATTTTAGACTTGAGATGCCGAAAGATTCACAGCGCCAGACTTCCCTCAATCTGCAAGATTCGAGAATAAATTAGATTGTTTGGGAAGGTGAAGGACAAAACTGCATTCTGTTTTCCCCTTGGTTGAAAATTAATATTTAAAAATTTTTACAACAATGTCGATCGCACGGACTAACTAAATCAAAGGATTTTACCTGAAAAGTGCGATCGAAGCCATAACTTTTTGTGGCTAGTTGAGCTTACTGAGTAGTGGTGTGACAACGATCACTAATTGATGTTAGTAGTATCACATAGAAACAACAGTTTCGATCACGACAGGCGAGAAAAAATAGCAGATAGTGGTACTGTGATGTTAAAAAATTGACAATGCCACCGTCAGCGTGTTTTACTCAACTAGCGATCGAGCAAGTAGTTTCACAGAGACCTGCCCGTGGCAGGAAAGTCGGTTGCAGCGTGACTTGACGCGACCTATTGAGGCTGATGAAAGTGCTGATGTCCCAGGATTTCTCGCACAGCGAAATCCAGAAATGCACTTCTGGGTACAGGGGAATGTATGTGTAAAATTTCGATTGCTGGTGTACAGATCAATCCTGTTTACTAGCAGCTAATGACTAAAAATAGCCAATACCTTCGCAAAAATTACCAAGAAACACCCGGAAAACCATGATAGATGTTTAGCTAAAAGAGAATAAGTGGTATTCCTTAAAAGTCAACTATTGCAGCTAATATTGCCGTCGAGCGATTAACTGATATCAGTATTAGCAATAACGCTTGTGCCATCAAATACCGAACTGACGCAGAAACCGGGCCTTTTACCAAAAGAGGCGTTGCAGCCCTTGCTCCCGGTACAAACAAACCGGCTTCTGAGCGTCTGAGTGCGTCCCGGAATGGAAAAGTTTAATTAGATTGCTTTTGTCTTGCTTTCTTAGCAAGCAAAAGGCGAGCATTTAGGATGGGAGCGGATTTTCCTCCCTTGTCAAACAAAGTAATTGTAGAGCGCGAATCCCCGTGAGGTAATTGATATGGCTGGAGTATGTAAACTTAGCATCACAGAGACAATTGAAGAACTGAAAAGCTTGTTAACCGAACAAAAAACGGCAAGCGGCTTTCAAAAAATTCAAGCACTTTACCTGTTCAAAATTTGTCACGTTAAGACAGTTAAAGAATTGGCAATGACGATCGGCGTAAACCGAATTACAGTGCAGCGGTGGCTGAGAAAGTACCGCTCTGACGGACTCGAAGGACTCCTGGAAACCAAGCACAGCGGCGGCCGCAAGCCGGCCATTCCTCCTCTGGCCCGCGCTAGTTTGGCAATGCGCCTCAGCGACCCCCATAAAGGCTTTAAAACCTATGGAGAAATTCAAGAGTGGTTGCAGCAGGAATACAGCATTGAGGCTTCCTATAAAGCCGTTTACGCAACAGTCAGATACCAGTTAAAAGGCAAGCTGACAAAAGTCTAGACAGTTCATCCCAAGTCTGGTTAATTACCGTTCAATTGTTGACACTTAGACTTTGAAGCTGTTGATGATTTCCGCTGTGACTACAAACTCACTAATTCTTTTAGAATTAAACTCGCTCTCATCAACTGCCGATAGTATAAATTATCTGTTGTGCCGA
The DNA here is from genome assembly GCA_039922675.1 of Microcoleus sp. Classification (GTDB taxonomy): domain Bacteria; phylum Cyanobacteriota; class Cyanobacteriia; order Cyanobacteriales; family Microcoleaceae; genus Microcoleus. Next base: position 3,764 of record JBDTEI010000348.1, on the reverse strand, counting down.
TTGAGGCGAGGGGGAAAAGATTTGATGCTTTTCCCGCGTTTGTGAAAGATGCTTAAACAATGTGCTAGAACTAATAACTTGCAAGTTCTGTCTAATTTGCAGGTTTTGTCATAGAAGAAGGAAGAGGGAAGAGGGAAGAGGGAAGAAGTGAAAAAGTCATTAGTCATTAGTCAGAAGGAATAAGTGAAGAAGGCTCGCTTCGGCTTCGCTTAGGATAAAAAGAAGGAATAAGTAAGGCTTTAGTTATCGTCGCGAGAGACCTCCGTTGCAATCAATCGCATGAGTTTGTGATCGATTGCCAAAACCTCCTAACCTTCGGGCGCGGTTGCTATTATATGTAAAAAATTGGCAGTGGCTAAGGTAAAAACCGATCCAAAGCTGCTTTTAACTCTTGTATTTCCGTATCGATATTTCCTTCTTTAGCGGCTCTAGCAATGCACTCAGTTAAATGTTCGTCAAGAATGATTCTGGCTACGCGATCGAGCGCTCCTCGAACCGCAGCAACTTGCACGAGAACTTCGGGACAGGGACGGTTTTCTTGCACCATTGTTTTAATGCCGCGGACGTGTCCCTCAATCCGAGATAAGCGATTGACTAGCCGCCGCATCGATTCTTCATCGTGATGGTGAGGGTGGGCCGATTCATTGTGATGGTGGTGGGAATTTGAGGGCAAGGATTTGTCAGTAGAAGTATCAGATAGAATCATTGGGGTTATGCCATTTTAGATTGAAGAATTGGGAATGAGTGATTTTGCAATGGTTTGGCTCGCGGGACTACAGTTGCATTCTTTTTTTGAAGCTGGTATTACTAGAGAAAATTTTCAAGTTAGAATTGAGAATATGTTGAGTTTGTGCTGGCTCCAGACTCGTGTATTGTAGCTGTCTAAATATATTTAGGATCTTCATAGCGGCAGACTATTGAGTCCGCTCGATCGCACACCTTTACCAGAATAACCCAGACTAACAAAGATTGACGCTATGGGACTATTTAAGTTTTTTGCCCCCCCACCCCGCACCGGCGATCGCTGGTTCGCCCTGATTATTTTAGGAATGACGATCGCCCTGAGCGTTCTAGCAATCAATCCTGCACTGGCTTTAGCAATTGACAAAAATCCGCCAAACTCGCGGGAAATGGCAAGAACAGCCGTGCAGCAAGCAGATTTGAGTTCCCCTGCAACTCCCCCGAATCCGCCAATGCTAGCGCTGCGGAGCCCGGAACTCCCGGCGCAGGTGGCGACAGATACCAACAGTTTTGTGACAGCGGCAGTTGATCGAGTCGGGCCGGCTGTTGTCCGCATTGATACCGAGCGTACTGTCAGCCGCAACCTCGATCCTTTAATGGAAGACCCCTTCTTCCGCCGATTTTTGGGAGAAGATTTGCGCAGCATGACGCCCAAACAAGAACACTTGCGCGGTCAAGGTTCCGGCTTCATCATCGACAAAAGCGGGATTGTATTAACCAACGCTCATGTAGTTGACAAAGCCGATCGAGTAACTGTCACCTTAAACGACGGCCGGACATTTCCAGGAGAAGTGCAAGGTACTGACGAAGTAACAGATTTGGCTGTTGTCAAAATTAATACTAAACAAGCAAACTTGCCCGTGGCAACACTGGGAGATTCCGATGCGGTGAAAGTGGGTGATTGGGCGATCGCCGTGGGCAACCCCCTCGGATTTGACAACACCGTCACTTTAGGAATTATCAGTACCCTCAAACGATCGAGCGCCGCCGTCGGCATTCCCGATAAGCGGCTCGATTTCATTCAAACCGATGCAGCCATCAATCCCGGCAATTCTGGCGGCCCGCTGTTAAACAGCAGAGGAGAAGTGATTGGTATCAACACGGCGATTCGGGCGGATGCAATGGGTATTGGGTTTGCAATTCCGATCGACAAAGCCAAGGCCATCTACGCGCAGTTAGCTAAGGGAGAACAAGTCAGCCATCCGTTTTTGGGGATTCAGATGATTGCTTTGACTCCGGAAATGGCCAGAGAGAATAATTCCGATCCCAATGCTCCTTTGATTGTGCCGGAAGTTACAGGGGTTTTGGTGATGCGTGTTGTGCCAAATACGCCTGCTGAGAAAGCGGGGGTTCGTAAAGGGGATGTGATTGTTCAAATTGAGGGCGAGAAAGTGACTCAGCCCGAACAGTTGCAAAATTTGGTGGAAAACAGCAAAATTGGTCAAATTTTAAAACTGAACGTCCGCCGCGGTTCCCAGATTAAAGAAGTTGCGGTTACAACGGCTCAATTGAGAGATTTTTAGCCGATCGGGAATTACGCACAAAACCTAATTTGCGGGAAGATCCGACGGCGGTTGAAACCGCTTCTTGTCAAACTATGTCGGGATGGTGCGCGGACTAAGAGAAAATAACATAATTTTAACGACCCACTCTTCAACCCGCTTGGAGTGGGTTTTGCTTGTATAGAAGCGGTTTCAACCGCCCAGTCTACTCAAACAAAGTTAGCCGGATCTTGATCTCGCCGATTCTTCAGCAGAATCGGAGAACCTTGGCCATCACCCACCAAAGCCGCCGTTTCCTCCAAAGCTTCCCTCAGTCGCTTGGCCGCGTAAATTGACATATCGCGGGGCACATTCACCCGATCGCGCAAATACCGCAAAGCCGCATCAGAACCAGCCGGCGGCGTACAAACTTCGCCAGTCATCATCAAAGTTAAAGCACAACGCAAAGCCTCATCAAATAAATTGTCATTAGCAGGGTTGACTCGAACAATATTGCGCTGGTGCTTGATGACGCGGTGGAGTGCTTCAGCGCGGGAAGTTTCCGGTTCTGGATACATCACATCCGGCAGTCCCGCCCAAGGGCCATTGTCCACCCGGGCTTTGTTGAGCAGCATCTGGGGCTCCCCGTTTTCCCAGCAGCCGCCCATCTGAGGCGGTAAATCGTGGACGTGGGTGTGGAAGTCGCTCTGAGTACCGCGATAGGTGGGGCGACTTTCCATCGCTGCAAACCAGTCAGCAAAGCGCGGGTTTTCTTCCCGCAGGGAGTAGCCTTTGTAGTAGTAAAGACTGGCATTCATGCGTTCGACATAGGGCGTAAAGATGACATCCGCAGTGCCAAATTCAGCGAGGAAATAAGGGCCGGGTGTGCGCGAGAGTGCTGCTTCGACTTGGGCGACAACGCGGGTGAATTGGTTGCGGTTGCGCTGATCTGCTCCGCCTGTACTGACGCGGCACAGCCAAGTGCACCAAGCACTAAACAGCCTTCGCTCTAGCTGTCGCAGGGGACGGACTTGGGGGTTTTCCATGCCCAAACCCAAGGGGCCGAAGACTCGTTCTAGGGCGATTAAAATGTCATCGCTTTCGGTAATGATGCGGCCGTCTAGCTCGATCGCGGGTAACATTCCTGATGGTACTTTCCGCTTGTACCAACTTTCTTTTTCCCCATAGCAGAACATCGTAACTTTTTCAATACGGTAGGGGATTTGTTTTTCTTCTAACCACAGCCAGATTTTTTGGCAATAGGGACACCACGCATGGTTATCGCGGTAGAGGGTGACTCGCACATCGGATTCGGGATGTCCGAAGAGGCGCAAGCGGGCTTGAGAGTTGGTTGGCCCGTTGACGCGATCGATTTGAAAGTCTGTGAGTGCCTCTAGTTCGGGCCAGCTTAGGGGGGCGATCGTCGTGGTGGATGTCATAGGTAATACTATTTTAGATTGGGGATTTTAGATTTTAGATTGGGGATTAACTGGTTTAACTGGTTCCAAGACTCTGCCTTGGAATCCATATCAGCGAGGCTCT
>JBDTEI010000347.1:0-6774 GCA_039922675.1 Microcoleus sp. | reverse complement strand
GATTCAGATGGGTATATGGGAGCAACAGTATGTATTGTTGTTACATCATTCATCCCTTACTATGAACGCACTCAAGATTGGACAGCATTGGCATGGTGGATACATGACCACATTGATGCTTATGCAGAAATGACCTTTTTCCCAAAGTATGCAGCGTTCAATATTAGTTGGCGCGAGAATCCTAATGTTTCAAAAGTAATTGATAGCTACGTTAAAAATCCGCACACTGGTAAAAGGGGGTATCTGACAAAGGAAGGGATGGATAATTTCTCAGGTTTGCACGAGCAGTTTTACCAAGAGTTTCTCGATCGCTGATTAACCATCGCCTTGAACCTCAATAGTAGAACTGTAGCCCTGATCCGAATCTTTGCATCGCCCGCAGTTTTCCCATATCCCAGAAAAATACAGCTATTCAAATCAGAAAAAATACGAAATGAGTATCGCAATCGACTAAAATGTGCGATAAAAGAGCTAGTCATGATATATCAATTTGTGCAAACAATTAAGCAGGCTACTAATTCTTCGATAACTGCTGCCGACACTTTGCCCAGACATTTAACAAATCGCTCGCTAGCTACACTCCTAATTTGCAAAACATTACCTGCCGAGTCTGCATCTAAACCGTTTTCTTCTGTTCGCTGAATGGGAATCATGAAAGGGCGATTTTAAAATTTTGGTTGCCATGTTGCCACAGGAATGATAATTCTCATTGGAATAGAACTTAACATTTCAGAACTGATGATAACAGCCGGACGAGTTTTCTGAATTTCTTGGCCGCGGGTTGGATCTAGTTGTACTAGCCAAATCTCTCCTCGTTTGGAGTTAACAGTCATATTCAGTCTCCCAGTCTTCGCCGTCGAGTACAGAAAATTCGGTTAATTCGGGATCTGTCAAAAAATCTTGGGCTGTGATAGCCATATATGGTGCTAGTATTTTATGGCGTTCCGCGATCGGCAATTTAGCAATTTCTGTGAAAGATAGCTTGAGCGGCGGTAGTTCTGTTAGCGAACTGTTATACTCGGAACTTTTACTCGATAAATATTGTGATTGTTTCGCTTTTTGTACTAAAAATTCTACGAAATCGAGAACTTCCTGCTGTTTATCTGTCGGAAGTATCCGAAGATTATTTAATACTATTTGTTCCAATTCATTCTGTTTTATCATCAATTTTTACCTTCACAATTTCGGCATATATTTATTCTGAATTATTAGAATTCCGCTGCTTTCTTTTAGCAAACAAACCAGACATACTTAAACCTGTCACCAGCAAGCCAAGCATTCCCAATCCGTTTAAAATTGGGTAAATTGCTTGCAGGTGAAAAATTTCACCTGTATGAATTTTTAACAATAATCTCGATGAAATTCCTGTGCTAATCGGCCACTCTTTGACAACTGTTGTAGCCATTCCAGTCAACACAGTGAGGGTGATTGGTAAAAAAACAATTATGGCTAGAATGCGGTGGTACTTACGAAATGCTTTTTTCATGACTGTTGAAAGTTTAGAAATACTCAACTTATATCATCAGGGAGCATTGAGTGTTTGTTTCTGAGCAATTACGGCGAACGCCACAATAGAAACAAACACTCAAATTAGCACTTAAATCTAGGACTTAGGAATGCTAGCGATGGTTTTTTCTAGCGACTGCAATTGAGCCAGCACTATGTCTTTGCTGGGCTTGGTTTTTTTGAGTTCGTCTGTTACTTTTTCTGTAGTTCCTTCAACGGTATCGTAGCTTTTTGGTTCCTTAGCTTTGATGCCATCTTCGACTTTCTTCCAGGAAGTTTCAAACTTGTCAAATTCGGTTTTAGCTTTAACGAAATCACCAGTTTCAACTGCTGCTTTGGTATTAGTAACTACACTCATTAACTCTGGATAGCTAGCAGCAGATACTGGTTTCTCAGATCCGCTGGTAGTAGTAGTCGTAGTAGTAGTAGTAGCAGTGGGAACCGCGGAAGGTGGGGTTGGCGCAGTGGATGCTTCTTTGTCGCCGCAACCAGCCAAAGCTACAAGGGTGACGGCACTGAGGACAAGGATTTGATGGAAACGAGCCATGAAAACTCCTAAAAAATTAATACTACAATCTATTTTGTCACAAAACCAGCAGATCGATCGCTCTGATGTGCGATTCCTATAATTAATCAGACTTAGCAGCACACGCAAGATGCCTGTACTGCTAATACTGTCATCTTCGAGACGGTTCCGGAAGTAAAAAAAACTGTTTCGGGAATTTAGGTAATCTGCTAACTCGCAGGATTTAACAACCTAAAGTCAATATCGAAATGTTAGTTGATCGAAACTGACAGAGTGTAACTGGCTCCTCCTCGTTCTGTACCGACAGCTATTTTATAGTCTCCTGTTTTTGGTACTACTCCATACCAGCTTTTTACTCCTTTAACTATCGTCGTTCTGTTCGAGTCTATGAGGTTAAAAACAGCATTTTTCTCAACTGATTGGATCTTTAGATTCATCGCTTGCCCTTTTTTGGCTCGGATCAAATAATTATTGACATTCCCGCGGGCTACTGATCCTTTAATTTGGGTTGAATGAGCATTTTTTCTAAACTGAATTTGCTGCGTACTCTGAGCAAGTAAAATGACAGGTTTTTGTGGAATAGCCGCGTCGGGTACAAGGTTGGATAGAGCTTTTACTGAAGCAGGAAAAATCAGCGAGGCACTTAAGCCAATTATCAAGATATTTAGCGGGTGTTTGAACATTTTTGCAGGCGATTTCATGGAGTTTAACACTGTTAATGGATTTACTTGTACTATTATAGCTGACTGCTTCTGTCTGTGTACGATCGCCCTCACCCACAACTCGATCTGAGATTGAACCCCGGGATATGAGATAATTTTGTGCGATCGCAACTTACGCATTACGGCACAGTCGCCAGCGGGTGCGGTACAGTAAAAACACCCGCAGCGCGGTGTCACCCCAAAATTTGTACAATTCCTAATTATCACAAGCCAGAGGATATGACCCAACAGCCAACCATCACCTACCGCACCGAAAGCGACTCGATGGGAGACAAACAAATCCCATCTACTGTTTACTACGGCATTCAAACTCTGCGCGCCGTTGAAAATTTTCCAATTAGTGGTATTAAACCTTTATCAACTTACGTCGATGCTTGCGTTTTAATCAAAAAAGCTGCGGCGATAGTCAACGGTAAACTCGGCTGCATTCCTGAAGATATCAGTCAAGCACTGATCGAAGCGGCGGATGAAGTTTTAGCGGGAAATTTGCGCGATCAGTTTGTGGTTGATGTGTACCAAGCTGGCGCCGGAACTTCTCACCACATGAACGTTAACGAAGTTCTTTCCAATCGCGCTTTGGAAATTATGGGCGATGAAAAAGGTAACTACAAGCGCGTCAGTCCCAACGATCATGTAAACTACGGTCAATCGACCAATGATGTGATTCCGACTGCGATTCGGATCGGCGGATTGTTGGCTTTGGAAAAAAAATTGTTCCCGGCTTTATCTGGGGCGATCGCATCCCTTGACAAAAAAGCCGAAGAATTCCAAGATATCGTCAAATCCGGCCGCACTCACCTGCAAGATGCCGTCCCCGTTCGACTCGGCGAAACCTTCCGCGCTTGGGCACAAATTCTCAGAGAACACAGCGCCAGAATTGAAACTGCTTCCGGCGATTTGACATCCTTGGGATTGGGGGGAAGCGCGGCAGGAACTGGCTTAAATACTCACCCAGAATATTGCGAAAAAGTCGCTCAAATTCTCTCGGAGTTAATCGGAAAACCTCTGAAACCAGCGCCGCATTTAATGGCAGCAATGCAGAGTATGGCGCCTTTTGTAAATGTCTCTGGCGCGCTGCGAAATCTCGCTCAAGATTGCGTTAAAATGTCCCACGATTTGCGTTTAATGGACTCTGGGCCGAAAATGGGTTTCAAGGAAATTCAACTGCCTCCAGTGCAACCTGGTTCGTCAATTATGCCGGGAAAATACAACCCCGTGATGGCAGAAATGACATCGATGGTTTGTTTTCAAGTTATGGGTTACGATAGCGCGATCGCCCTAGCGGCCCAAGCGGGACAATTGGAATTGAACGTGATGATGCCCCTAATCGCCTACAATCTGATTCACAGCATCGAAATTTTAGGCAATACCATCAGCGCCCTGACTACCAAATGCCTCGACACAATTGAAGCTAAGGGCGATCGGTGTCTCGCCTACGCAGAAGGCAGTCTCGCCCTCGTTACCGCCCTTAACACTCACATTGGCTATCTCAACGCCGCCGCCGTCGCCAAAGAATCTCTAGAAACCGGCAAATCTTTGCGGCAAATTGTCCTAGAACGCGGTTTAATGAGTGCAGAAGACTTGGCAACAGTTCTAGATTTAGAGAAAATGAGTGCGATGCCAGAATACCGGGCGGTTGAAACCGCTTCTTGTCAAACAAAACCCGCCGCCGCGGGTTGAAGGCCGAGCGGTTAAAATTACATTATTTTCTTCAGTCCACGGAGGTGGACTTCGTTTGTGTAGATGCGGTTTCAACCGCCGTCTTTCTTCTTCGTTTTTGTAGACGTGGTTTCAACCGCCGTCTTATCTTTTCAACTAAAGTTTGGGAGCAAGATTTATGCGTGCAGGTTCCTTTGGCAAATTAACTCAAGATAAAGAGAACACAACTCAAGTGACATTTCATTATGTAGAAGGTCACACGGAAACCTTTACTATTCCGATGCCAGCACAAGAATTTCAAGAGGAAGTGCTGAATTTATTAAATCAACCTTGGTTGACTTTTCATTTGGTAGATCAAACGGTTTTTATCTGCACTTCTCGGTTGGTAAAAGTGGAAGTTAAACCTGCTATCCCGGAACTTCAAGGTCAAGGAATTTTCTCTAATTCCCTGCGAGTTAGTACCATGCAGCGGGCTGCTTCTGGCAGATTACCGATGTCTACTTAAGCTTAGTTGCTAGTTAACAGTAATGGGTAATTTTGAATAGCTGACAATTAATAGCGAGTCAAAATTACCAATTCTAGATTTACCCGCGCCACTCCAGAAACCCGGTTTATTTGTATATTGTTCGTGACTGTTCGTACAAATCGTATAAACCGGGTTTCTCGGTATAGATTTCCGATTACAAATTACAAATTACAAATTATGTCTGCTGTTAGTTTAATTCGGGCCAATTCATACGATCGCCAAAATCTACAAGCATCTTTAGAAAGTTTGCTCGCACCCTTGGGCGGAATCTCGGCTTTTGTCAAATCGGGCGATCGAGTTTTGCTCAAACCAAATCTCCTGACAGGTTCTCGCCCTACCAAAGAATGCGTCACCCGCCCCGAATTGGTTTACTGCGTGGCGAAAATGGTGATCGAAGCGGGCGGAAAACCGTTTTTAGGCGACAGTCCGGCTTTTGGTAGCGCGATGGGTGTAGCTAAAGCCAACGGTTATTTGCCGCTGTTGGCAGAACTAAATTTGCCAGTAGTGGAGTTTCAAGGAAAACGCTACGAAACAGTCAGCCAAGATTTCAATCATCTGCGAATTTGCAAAGAAGCAATGGAAGCAGATGTCGTGATTAATCTTCCCAAGCTCAAATCTCACGTTCAATTAACGGTGACAATGGGCGTCAAAAATTTGTTCGGCTGCGTGCCAGGGAAAATGAAGGCTTGGTGGCACATGGAAGCTGGCAAAGATAGCGCCAGATTCGGTGAAATGCTGGTAGAAACTGCTCGGGCAATTAATCCAAATTTGACGATTTTGGATGGGATTATCGGTCACGAAGGTAACGGGCCAAGCGGCGGCGAACCTAAGTTTTTGGGAATTTTGGGTGCGTCTAGTGATGTGTTTGCGTTGGACAGGACTTTAGTGGAAATTATTAATGTCGATCCGGCGCAGGTTCCGACTGTAGCTGCGGCGATGAGATTGGGGCTGTGCTCGACTTTGGAGGCGATTGATTTTCCGCTGTTGCAGCCGGAAACTCTCAAGGTTTTGGATTGGAAGTTGCCAGAGAATATGATGCCGATCGACTTTGGGATGCCTCGGGTGGTTAAGTCAGCGTTCAAGCACCTTTATATCCGCTTCATTAAAGAACAGTTCAGCGCCAAGACTTCGCACTAGCGAACAGAGAAGGGGTAAAATTAAATTTTTTTATCCCTTTTTATTTTTTGTTGAATTGTGAAGAAAGGTAAAGGCGATGGTGGGGCGTGCATGGCTCTCTACATAATTAAGAGCAACTGAGTCCTACCTTTTTATTTTTTGTTGAATTGTGAAGAAATGCAACTTTATTATAAATAATGCGGCTGCGGTGTGATAAATATTTCTCTAATAAAGATTTTGTAAATTTTTGCAATAAATCTATTTATTTTGTCAAGTATTGTTCTCTTTGCTTGAGAGAATTGCGATTCATTCTCGGGATAGCTACGCCGCGCGTAATTTTGGCCTTCAACACTTACGCGTAAACTCTATCCGCAGGGCGGGGATTGCGCACCATATATATATATGTATATATATATGTAGGGCACAGAAGGATTTATGGCGTCAGTCCTGTATTCTCGCTAAGTCAGTCCTGTATTGAACCTTATTATGTAGGATTCGATACACACCGCACCTTGCGGCGCTTTTAGTAGCGTGTCAAACCACTTTTTGCGTCCAGGAATGTAAGTAAAAGGATCTAGTAAATTTATCTAAGTAGGGCTTACTGAATAAGTGTACGCAGTGGAAAAACGAGGCTACACAGCTTGAAAAATAGTAGGTTTATTGGTAAATTCCCAAATGCAAGCTAGATCCGAACAACCAAGGTGCAAGGGTTTTGAGCA
>JBDTEI010000346.1:0-5422 GCA_039922675.1 Microcoleus sp. | reverse complement strand
TTTGGGGCCGGACACGACGATTAACGGTACTGAACTGGCTCAGGTGTTAGTTCGGTGCCGCGTGACTCTGGCGGTGTTTAATGCCTGCTGGGGAGCTCAGCCGGCGGTGGAGAGGCTGCACTCAGTTAATGGCCAGCAACAGGCGATCGCCCGCAGCAGTTTGGCTGAGGTGCTGATCCATCACGGGGTGCCGGCGGTGTTGGGGATGCGGGACTCGATCGCCGATCGCGAGGCCCTGAGTTTTATCCAAACTTTTGCCCAAGCTTTGGCCGCGCGGATGTCTGTCGATCGCGCCGTCGCCGTCGCCAGACAGCAGCTACTAACACTGTACAAGTTCAATCAACCGGCTTGGACGCTGCCCGTACTGTATATGCACCCTGAGTTTGACGGTCAACTGACTGAACCGATAGATGACTTGAAAACTGAATTGCCTTTAAATTCTTCTACTTGGCTGGGACGTTTGCCGTCTTGTGCTTACTTGCGGGGGCGCGATCGACCAAATGTCAAATCCACCGAATCTGGCAATCAGGTTTGGCCCATTCGCACCGGTATGGTTCGAGTCGGACGCTGGGAAGAAAACGACGTAGTGATTCGAGAACAGTGGGTTTCTCAGAAACACGCCGAGATTTTCTGCCGCAACAACATCAGAGATAGCCGGGAAGAACCTAGCTACTTCCTGCGCGATTTTTCTCGGTATGGGACTCTAGTTTTGGGGTCTGAGGGGTGTGTGAGAGTTCACCACCAAGAACTGCTGCTGCAATCGGGCACTCAGCTAAAATTTGGTAGTTCTCAAGGTCAGATTTTTGAGTTCACTATTGAGGTTCCAAAAACTTCGGGCTACAGTGAGACTGATTACGGAACCAATTAAGGTGCGGGTGTAGCTAATGAAGGCAATCGGCGCTCCCGACAGCCAAGTTCTGGGCGTTGAGTCTCAAGTCTGAAGTTAAAAGAGTTACTCACCACTGACAACTCGCACTTGACACAGCCCCCCTTCTGTATTTTCCTTTTCCCACATAGGTATTACATCATGGCTACCCAATCTCCTGATTCTCAATATTTTCGCGACTCGCAAACTCAAGCCCAGATGGAACTTCTCGCCACAATAGTTCAGACTGATGTTGCTTATCCTTGGAATCCTGCACAGCTTGAATCAGAATCTTATTTAGCCGATCTAGAGCAAGAATTTGCCCTGTGTGATTCCTTCAGCGACAGCGATATTGCCCTGAAGTCGCAAGTTTTATTCGCGCAATTAGAACAAGTTTGGCTGGCGACTTCCCTGCAAAAGTCTTTGCGCGAAAAATTTGCTCACGTTCCTGAAGATTTTTTGGCCCGCATCACTCAAAGCGTTCACAACGCAACAGTTAAGTATCAATCTTTAGCAGACCAAATGGTTGAGTGCGTGTTAGATATTTTGCCTCAGTGGGCTGAGGAAGATTTGCAGGTGTTGGCGCGTCCTTTGGCTTATGCAATGCGAGAGGCTGATTCGTCCGGGGTGGAAATGGTCATGGAGGCTAGAAGACCTTGGGCCCAATTGTCGTCCATAGAACAGGCGAGAGTTGGTTTGGCTGTCGCCCGCTATGCAATCTCGCAATTAGAAATTTCTGATTAGTTTTTTCACGCCTGGTTTTTTATGCTGCGATCGCCGTAATTTTTTGAAATTAATATAAAATTAGTCTACCTTTAGTTAGATGTGGAATTCGTCTAATTGTTAAAGCCTAGGGATTGCTATAGTTTGATATAGCAATCCTATTTGATTTGTAGACATAATATTTTTGGGGAACGATCGCCACCGCGCCCGACGCTATAGAAGTTCTTAATTGCTGAAATATGAGTTCTTATATCCTTCTTCCTTCTTCCTGAAATCCGTTACATCCGTTTCTTGCATCCGTTGCCGAACTTTCTTCTTCCTTCTGCTATACTTTGCCAGGATTGAACTTGCTGAGCAGTTTGCCACCAGCCAGCAAGTAAACTATCATAAAATTGTCATAATATTAAAAAATGTAAATACAGTAAGTGGGGTGTGTCGGAATTTTCAACGCGATTAAGAAGTGGACAGCAGAAAACCCTGACTTTTGCAGGCACGATCGGGAATTTCAAATTTTATGACAAATTCAAGATTTGACCTTCAAGACTTGAAACGCCGCTTTTGGCAGATTTCGCGGTTGCCGGCGGCAACGCTAGTCGTGTTGGGGGCGGTTGCTTTCGCAGGTGCGATCGCCTCCGCCTGGTTTAGCGGTGAAGGCACTGTCAGCGGTATTTTTGCCACAATCAATACTTGGCAGCAAAACCCGCCTGTTTGGCTGCAAGTGCCTGCTGCGAGCAATATGTATTTGTTGGTGCCGACTGTGGTGCTTGTCTCGGCCGCTTTAGCTGCGATGAAAATTTCGCCTCAACCGCAGAAATGGTCGCGCGCTGTGGTAGTTGCGATAGTTTTGGCTTTAACCATTCGCTATGTTTTGTGGCGATCGCTCGCTACTCTAAATTTAAGCGCTCCCCTCAACGGTATCTTTAGTTTGGGGCTGTTTTTCCTAGAAATGCTGATGGTGTTCACCAGCAGCCTTCAACTGTATTTAATGCTGAGAATGAAAGACAGGCATCGAGAAGCCGATCGCATGGCAGTTGCAGTTGCAGAGGGAAACTTTTGCCCGTCCGTAGACATTTTTATCCCAACCTACAACGAACCTATTTTTATCTTACGGCGCACAGTCATCGGCTGTCAAGCTTTAGATTATGTCAACAAACAAATATATTTGCTCGACGATACAAAGCGCCCTGAAATTAAATTACTAGCCCAAGAACTGGGATGTAAATATATAACCAGACCCGATAATAGTCACGCCAAAGCTGGCAACATTAATCACGCCACAGCCCTAACGAATGGAGAACTAATTGTAGTTTTTGATGCAGATTTCATTCCCACAAAAAACTTTTTAACAAGAACAGTTGGTTTTTTTCAGAATCCAGAAATCGCCCTCGTCCAAACACCGCAAAGCTTTTACAACCACGACCCCATCGCCCGAAATTTGGGTTTAGAAAATGTGCTAGCGCCGGAAGAAGAAGTATTTTACAGGCAAATAGAAATCATCAAAGACAGCGCCGACAGCGTAGTTTGTGCGGGTACGTCTTTTGTGATGAGGCGCAGCGCGCTACAAACAGTGGGAGGCTTTGTCACAAATTCAGTCTGCGAAGATTATTTTACCGGAATTCGACTGTCAGCCACCGGGTATCGCTTAGTTTATTTAGATGAAAAATTGAGTGCGGGTTTGGCGGCTGAAAATATAGAAGCCCATCTAACTCAAAGGCTGCGCTGGGCGCGAGGCACGCTTCAGGCATTTTTTATTGATTCCAATCCTTTAACGATTCGCGGTCTCAGATTGGTACAAAGGCTGTGTCATCTGGAAGGATTACTGCACTGGTTTACCAGTTTAACCAGGGTTTTATTTCTGTTGATGCCTTTAGCTTATTCGTTTCTCGGTGTACTTCCTTTGCGGACAAATGCGCGGGAATTGCTGTACTTTTTCCTGCCTTACTATTTGGTGCAAGTTACTGTATTTTCTTGGCTGAACCGCAAATCGCGATCGGCTTTGCTGTCTGATGTTTACTCGTTCGTGCAGTGTATTCCTTTAGCGGTGACGGTGGTGAGTGCCATGCTGAATCCCTTTGAGAAAGCGTTTAAGGTGACGCCAAAAGGAATTGCGAGCGATCGCTTTAGTTTTAGCTGGAATTTGGGATGGCCTTTGATTCTTTTGTTCGCAGCTACAGCATTCAGTTTGTTCCATAATTTAAACATTTATTTAGTTAAAAATGTTGGCAGCTTGCAGCCAATATCAGAAAGTATAGATTTGTTGAAAGGTGTGAGTGTGGGCTGGATTTGGAGCGCTTACAACCTGCTGATGCTGGGAATTGCACTGCTAATTTTGGTGGATATTCCTAAGCCAGACATTTACGAATGGTTTAATTTGCGCAGGGTGGTACAGTTGAATGTGGGCGGTGAAACTTTTTGGGGAATAACAACTGTAATTTCGGAGAGTGGCGCGGAAGTTGCTCTGACTGAACGGCCGAGTTTTACGGTGAAAAATAAAGGTAGTAAACAGAGTTTTACCGCCGCAGAGATTTTACCAAAATATGCCGTTGAGACAAATTTATCGCAGGGTAAAATAAGAGCGATCGCTCGCAGCGTCGCAGTCAAAGCGAGGGACTCGCTAGCACCACCTGTGATTGAGTTAGACACCGAACCTAGTTTTGCGAACCGTTTGATTGATTGCGACTCGGCGACTCTGGAAATTATGGAAGAAAAATGTTTGATTCCTGTGGCTAAGATTGAGTTAGTTAGTGATAAATCTCAGTTGGAGTCGAGTTTTCGGGATGCGGCAGGGTGCAGTTTTGCGGAATTTCCCACTGTGCGAATTGCGTTCGATCGCCTGAACATTAGTCAACACCGCTGTTTGATCGAAATGCTGTACTGTCGCCCAGGCCAGTGGAAGCGCCAGGAAACGCCCGGAGAATGGCGTTCGCTGTGGCTGTTATTGAGAATTGCTTTGAAACCGAGGGCTATTTTTGAGAGAAACAGGCAAGTTAGACCGATCGCAGTTTCGCAAATTTAGATACAATTGGCTAGACTTATCGCACAATTTTTAGATTGATAAGTCAACCGCAGATGTAAGGTAGATAAACGCAGATAAACGCAGATAATTTCCAGAGAGTTTTTGATTTTTGGAATAGGTATTTTCTGCCTTTTTTAATACAATTTACAAACCGGATATCGGCACAAAATCGTAACCGTAACTGGTGCGAGTTCCGGGTTTAACAATTACTAATTGAACTGCTCGATTGCGATCGCCCGAAGGTAAAAAGCGAATCGGCCCCGATGCTCCTTGTGCCGAAAAATCCGGTGCCGATAAAGCTTGTTGAATGCCTGTACGAGTCGGATTGCGCCCTAAACCGGCAATTAGCGCGATCGCCGCATCGTAAGCTAAAGCTGTGCGCCAACTTACTTCAGCATTCCAAAGTTGTTTCGATGTTTGAGGAAAGCTTGACTGCGGATCTGCGAGAATGTGCCAAGGAACTGCTAGCACCATATTTACTGCTCCTGCACCACCAATTTGCAGTGTTTTAGCAGTATAAACGTCGTCTCCTGCTAGTAACGGCAGCCGTTTGGCGTTGACTTGCACTACTTGTAAAGCTTGGTCTAGCGTGGCTGTATCGGCTGCTAACATAATCACTTCTGCTCCCTGGGCGATCGCACTTTTAAAGCTCTCGGTAGCATTAAAATTGCCCTTAGCAAAGTCAAATTCCGATACTACTTGTCCGCCATCTCCGTAAAGAGCCGTCGTGAATTCACTTTTTAAAGATTTGCTATAATTGCTAGCAGAATTGAAAAATACAGCAGCTTTTTTCTTTTGCAATTTTGTCAGCATATAGC